>NZ_LZPK01000207.1:0-17329 GCF_001729375.1 Methanosarcina sp. A14
TTCTTTTCCTTTTTCAAACTGGCTCCCATAATTCTTGGTCAGATAAGGAGCCTAAGTAAAAATGTCAACAAAAAGAGAATTATTAATTATGTGCTGAATGAGCCTGGGTGTACGCCATCCGAAATTTCAAGAAACCTGAAAATTAGCCTGGGATCTATAAGATATCAGATCAAAACACTCAAAGCCGAAGAGGAGTTAACTTTAACGAGGGAAGGAAAGTTCACAAGAGTCTTTCAAAATTCCAATGTTTTCACAAACAACGATAAAACAATAATCTCACATCTCAAAGGCAGTACAAGAAAACAAATACTCCTTAATATTCTGGAAAATCCCGAGATTACAAATCAGGAAATTTCAGAAAAGCTGAACTTAGACAAAAGCACTACTCACTGGCATATAAAAAAATTAAGGGAAGATGATATTATTTCCTCCGAAGTAGAAGGCAAGTTTACAAAATATTTTGTGAATCCGGCTGTGGAGTCGGAGTTGCTGAAATGGCTCAAAATATGAGCCTTGAACAGCTTTATCTCAATGTCAGTTTTCTATTAATCGATTAAACATTAGCTTTATACAAGACTTAATTATTCAAACGACAGAATATCAACCAGCTACTAATATACTATTAAAAAATTGAGATCATAAAGTATTACAACTTGAATTCAGGTTTTTTAGGCACATAAATTTCTATTGATGCCAAAATATACGCTTAACCTTAAATACACAAAACCGAGGCTTTAATTTTTAAAACCATGTTCGTTTGTTAAAGGTTTATTCCAGTAGTATTAAAATGTGTCTTCTATATATCAGAATAGAAGCATTAGTTTATAACATTTTTCGGATAGGCTCTTATTAGGTACTGCCGGAAAATACTACAGTCAATACCTTCTCATTCATTTTAAGCTCGTTTTCTATTTTTCTTTCATCGCTCTCCCAAATCCAATTCTTAGCTCCATCCCCAAGAGTAATACAACATAGGACGGAGTTTTTCACTTGAAGATTATCTTTCTCCAGTATTGCAAGGAAATTTTCATCCTGAATAGCTTGTTCAGTTACCGTAATTATATAACTATTTCCTTTTTTGATATCATGGTTAAAATATATATGATCAGTCCAATTTTCATCTTTTCTCAATTCATCTCTTACGCCCATTCTTTTATCTGCGTCTACCTTTAGGTAGTACCTTTCTGGCTGAAGGTCAGAATTATATTCTATGGTGTTCATAGTCATGTTGTATTTTTCAAGAATGGCTTTAACTTCAGGCTCGGTGGTTCCATCTTCAAATTCAATTAATAAATGATATACCTTCGTATCTGGAGATGCGGTCAGCACCTTTTCATTTCTTTCAAGCTCATTTGCAATTTGGAATGCATCTTTCTCTGGAATACCACCATTCTTAGATTCATCTTCTAAACCAATATAACAATATACGGATTTTTTCATTGGAAGATTGTTTTTTTCCAGTATTGCGAGGAAATTTTTATCCTGAATAGCTTGTTCCGTTACCGTTAATATATAATTACTTCCTTTTCTTACAGGGCCAGTCAAGTTTATATCATCTACCAATTCCTCTATATTTATTGTTTTATCTCTATCTAATATCATGTAGTACCTACTTGGCATAATATCAGAATTGTAATCTATGGTGTTTATAGTCATGTTGCAGTTTTCAAGAATGGCTTTAACTTCAGGCTCAGTAGTCCCCTCTTCAAATTCAATAAAAAAGCCAGCTACTTGTTTTTCTTGAACTGACATTTTCGTATCAACTGGTGCCTTTGTGTCAACTGGTGCACTTGTAAACAACCCCCCGAGTATTATAAGAGCTAGAACACTGCTAAAAACAGCAATTACTTTACTGATTTTACTCAAATTACCACCTTCTAAAAAAACGAGGAGTTTTTAACTCCTCACATATACACGGTAATCTTCTGAACCAAACGTTTCCATATAAGAATAACCATAATCCTCAGGTAATGGATCGTCGATTGCCAATAAATATTCCGGGTAATTACTTAAGTATCCACTACAAACTCTAGAGTGACTATCTCTTATACTTACGAAGGGTCTATTATTATTAATTTCAGAAACCGCTTGACTAAACGTAAAGACTGTAACATATGCTGAATTAGGTTTATTTAATCCATTGGATGGTTTATAGTAATTTAACTGATTATTATTAATGACATTCCCGCCAGTAGTATAACCTGGGCCCATCTTTTGATATATATAATCTTGGGTATGAAATACATCATAATAATCAGCAATCATTTGGCCACATGCTGGAGCACAGTAATGATCATTTTCTTGCCCATATAAAGTAGTATCGAGATAATAACTTGTACTTCTTCCCACTATTGTTGTGTCGTCACTAAGTTTTTTGATATCTTCTTCAGTGACTGGCATATTAATATTAATTCCCTTAATAGTTGCTGCATGTTCTATAGATTTAGTAAGCTCATCACTTTTTTGCCACTTTTTCAAATTCTCGTCTATTTCATTCTTTGACTTTTGTTCATAGATTGAGCAGACTCCAAGTTTTGTTTCAGTTGTAGGCTCATCTGGTACCACATCAAGGGTATATGCATCCACAAATATCCGATGTTCGTCTCCTGTAGTCTTGTCTTTTACTACGGTCATTGCCCCTATTTTGGGATAGCTATATACAACCATCTTAGTTGATTTGATTTCTCCAGTTGGGTAATTGCTTTTAGCAGTTTCGATTGACTTTTCCATAACTTCAGTCATGTTAAACGGTATCGGGTTAAATTCGATGACTTGGATTGGCTGCCCCAGTGTTTTATTGGCACCAACATCGATTTTACCTATTGTTTTATTATTTTCATATACTGAAAATTGATAATACAATTTTTGACCATTTATATCATAAAGCTCCAGTGGTTTGGGATCAATAGATGCCCCTTTCCAGCTTCCAAATTTTTCTGTATCGGTTGCTATAAACCTTATCATGCGCGTATTTGCATGCTTAAAGGCTTCCTCTGCAGTTACACTATGACTGTTTTCTTCCTGTGCATTAACAGTTGGTACTAACATCATACCAACCAGCAGTATTGCTAAAATTAGCATACCTATTCCTGAGTCATTTCTTGTTCTCATGCCTTTACCTCGTGTATTTTTACCCAGGAGGCAGGATCAAGCAAGCCTTAAATATTCTTAAGCTATCATTTCCTTGCCTCAGGGCATGTGAAGTTCAAATATGCTCTGGAAGGTTTGTTTGAACTTCACATTCAAAAATTTCTCTTAATTTTCTCCTATACATTTGTTACGTCGATGAATATTTCATCAGCCTGATTAACATTCATTAAGTCGCACCTCTTTCTCATCGAAAATGACGAGATTTCAGAGCTTTAATCGACGTTTGAAATTCGATCTACTTTTAGCAAATAATCTGCATATTCTTCCCCTTCACTTTGTTATAAAATTAATAAAAAGGTAGCAACAAACATGCCTCAACAAAAGAAAAGGATATATTATGTCAAAACAATTTAATAAGAAAGTAGGGAAAAAATCTGTAGATGTGGCGACAGGAAATGAACAGCTTCGAAATTTATAAAGAGATGAGCGATGGCATTCAGGCAATATACAGGTCAAGACTTCTAACAGAGATACTTCTGTCATTAAATGAAGGCAGCAGAAAGCTTTCTCAGCTGCGTGAAATTACCGGAAGCACTTCTCAGGTTATAATTCCAAAGCTCAGGAAACTCGAAGCAGATCGTCTAATAGAAATGAAAGGACGTGAGTATTTCCTGACGCCAGCAGGAAAAGTTGTAGCTTTAGAAGTAGCTGACTCTTTTATAACATTTTGGACAATTAATAAATTTAAGCATTTCTGGTTGAGACATTACCTTGAAGGAATTCCCGGTCCTCTGTTAAAAGAAATCGGATGTCTTTACGAGTCTGAAGTCCTCAAAGATAAAGGTATGAAGATCCTTAATGTCTATAACAACCAGTTAAAAATAATTAAAGAAGCAGATCATATATATGGCATATCGTCCGTAGTGACCAGCGGATATGCTGATTCAATCTTTGAAAGAGTGAAAGAAGGAATCCCTGTTGAGCTTATAATTTCTCTTCATGTTGCAGAAGAATTGAATCAATCACCTTACTTGGAAAAAGTAGAAGCACTGAAAGATTATGAAAACTTCAAATTAATTGTCATGGATCAAGATATCAAAGTGGGGCTCATTGTTACGGATAAACACCTTTCTCTGAGCCTGTACAAAAACGGAAACGTTGAATACGACATCAGTACAGGATTATTCAGTTCTGACTCGAAGGCCATTGAATGGGGAGAGAGGTTTTTTTGGTATTGTAAAGGCAGGCAGAGTTCATAAAAATGAAATTTGATTTTGCAGTTATCGATCAAATCAGGAAAAATGGACATATCAGCCTTGTTTAGCCAGTTCCCGAGGTAATTGTCCAACGAACTGTTGGACTATTGCCTCTTCGGGATAAGCTTCCGCAAGCGCCGTCAGGCAAGCTGGTGGGTGGCACTTTCTAACCTATGGATTGAAAAATGCTTCCAGGTTAAGGAAAGTATTTTTCGGAAAGAAAAAATGCCGTTTTCAGGCATCTGGAAATATAATCACCTGTTAGTAAGAAACCTTCTAGATGCTTGATTCCCTGGATGTTTGATTCGCAATTAAAATACTTGAATCAATCCCGGATTATCTCCTGTAATACACTCTCCGCCTTTAGCAGTTACTATGAAAGTATTTTCAATCCCTACCATTCCTATATTTTCAATTCCTTTTTTAGGTTCGAGAGCAAATACCATTCCTTCCTGGAGGGGCTCATCAAATCCTTCAGCAATCACAGGCGTTTCGTCGATTAGTAATCCAACCGCATGGCCTATGAATTTAACTTTGCGGTTGCCAAAACCCATAAAGTTCTGAAGAAATTCCGAATCGAGCTTATTCATTATGGTATTGTAGATTTCCGAGGGAATAGCACCTGGTTTTAACATTGAAGCAGCTTCGTTCTGTATCTCCACACATTTATTATGGGCATCTATGGCATATTGTGGAAGCGAAGAACCAAACATGTATGTGGTCGTTTTATCCGTGTTATAACCTTCAATCCCACATCCAATATCAATGAATACCAGATCTCCTTTTTTCAGCTTTCTCTCACGGCTTCCAATCAGGGGAACTGCAGGACACATCCCGTAGATTCCTCCAGGTCCGTTAAAGTAAGAAGGATAAATTGAACTTTCACCAAAACAGACATTTCCCAGGATCATCTCGGTATCGAACATTCCAAAACGGCATAATCCGTGATGTCCTTCTTCAACCATAACTGAATATATTTCGGTTGACAGGTCCACTTCACTCATTCCTTCCTGCAGCATTTCAGGTACAAGATCTTCCAGCACATGCTGATGAATTCTACCAGCTTCTCTTGTTATCGAGAGTTCATATTCGCTTTTTACTGCTCTGACAGCGCAAATTTGAGAGTCAGCAGATTTGGCATTCTTAAAAGGGAAGTATTTTTGAAATCTCTGGTACAAAGCTAGAGGAACAACTTCGGTTTCAAGGTATACTGTGTTCGGAAGCCTACTTATACTCTTTGTGGCATCACGGAAACTGTTCATAGGTTTTATATTTGGAAATAAGGATTCATCCAGGGCTCTTTCGTAGCTGCGGCGTACCCAGAAAGTTTCTTCTCCGTGCTTAGGGATAATCAGCATTCCATCTTGCATCGTACCCGTAAAATAATAAAGATTGATTTTGCTGAAGATAACAGCTATCTCCCATTGAGGATTTGAGATATCCATCCGTTTTCTAAAATTTCTCATCCGTTTTTTCAATTCAGTTAAAGGTACTTTTTTAATCATGTAGATTCCTTTACTAATTATCTGTTATCAATTAAGAGATATCAATTCAGTAGTGAATATGGCAAGGATTTATGAGCAAATATAGATAGTAAATATAATAATTCTTGTTTTTCATAACAAAACTATATTTCTCTCAGTGATTTCTTAAAAGATAAAAAATAACTTTAGGGCTAGTTAACTTTAATGCTAGTTAATTTTAGAGCTAGTTAATTTTAGAGCTAGTTAATTTTGGAGCTAGTTAATTTTAGGGCTAGTTAACTTTAATGCTAGTTAACTTTAAAGCTAGTTAATTTTAGAGCTAGTTAATTTTAGAGCTAGTTAACGTTATGGATAGTAAGATCTCAATTCATTTCTCAAAGTAAAAAATAATTGGAAAGATAACAAATTAAGAAGAAAGAAGACAGAAAAACAAAAAGGTTTTTTTAAAGGGGTTATCATGTTAGGAAAATTTGAAGATCTTGTTGAAAAGGCTTCAGGGTTGGGTCTCAAGGCTTACCTTGTGGATGCAGAAGATATTCCGGTTGAAAACAGGATTGCTCTGAAGTGTGCTTACGGTTGCAGAGGTTATGGAAGGAGACTGAGCTGTCCACCTAATGTTATATCGGTTGATGAGTTTAGAAAAATCATAGGAGAATACAATAGTGCGCTTCTACTTATCGAAGAACGCGATACTTCACAGGTTTCGGATATCCATGAGGTCTGGGAAGACATTCGTAAAGACTCCTTCCATAAAATGTTAAAGCTTGAACATGAAGCTTTCAAGGAAGGCTTTACTTTTGCGCATCTTCTGAGGCCTGGCTCATGCAACGAATGCGAAATCTGTAATCTTGAAAAATGCATAAAGCCGGAATTGAGGCGTTTTGCACCTGAGGCTGTAGGAATAAATCTCCAGAAGGCAATGGAAAAGGCAGGACTTGTACTTGAGTTCTGCATACCTGAAAAAACTATATGTGTTGGGGTTTTACTGCTTGAATGAAAATTCAAGCAAAATATAAACGATGTATATTCCTAAATCTTTGTGATGTCTGTTCATAGTGTGTTTAGAGTGTTGAATTATTAAAAGAAATATTTAATGAGAAAAGCGAAATTAATAAAAGAGTTTAGTTTTATAGTCCTAGATAAATATTCAGATTAATGAAAGTAATTATAGAAATCTGGAGTCGCTATACATAATATTCTAATTTAATTAGCGATCTTAATTTAATTAACAAAGACAGAAGGTGCAATTACTTTCTAACATATTTTATAGAAAATATAGCAAACTGGAGGTTTTTTCAAATTGAGTTCTGAAAAGTTAAAAATAGCTGTCTTAGGAGGAACTGGCAATATAGGAGAAGGTATGGTGCTCAGGCTGGCCCTTCAAAACCTTATGGCTGAAGGCGTAAAGAACGAAGTAATTATAGGATCCAGATCCAAGGAAGCTGCCAATGAAGCCGCAAAAAAAGCCATTTCCGAACTTGAAAACTGCGGGTTTGACACTTCTAAGATAACTATCACAGGAAACAGTAACCATGAAGCTGCGCAAGCAGCCGAAGTAATAATTCTTACTATTCGTTTTGGCCACGTTTTGCCTTTGCTGCATGAGATTCGTGAGGCTCTTGAAGACAAGATTCTTATTACTCCTGTAGTCCCGATGGAAAAGGAAGGAGACCTTTTTGTATATGAACCTCCAGAGGAAGGTTCAGCCGCTCTTGCAATTCAGAAAAATGTCCCGGCTTCTACAAAAGTTGTTGCAGCTTTCCACAACATCCCGGCAAGAAAATTGAGGGATATTGTTAAGTGCAAATCTGTATACCATGCGCTGGTATGTAGTGATGATGCCGAAGCAAAGAAGCTGGTCATTAAGCTTACAGATCATATGGGATGCATGAAACCCCTGGATGGAGGCCCTCTTAAGCAGGCAAATACTATGGAATCGCTTACACCATTGCTGATCAACCTTGCAAAACTTAACGGATTTAAAGATCTCGGAATAAATTTCTCCTAAAAATCTCAGATAAAAATAGCTAAAAGAACATATCTCAGAAAAAGGATTGCAGAAACATGTTTTATCCCGAAATGATTTCGTGTTAACTATGTTATTTGGAATCCCTTATCTTTTGTGAAACTTGACAGGAAAAAGATCCGTTGGATTGTTACTCTAAAGTTGAAAGGGGAATCCTCCTATACGATAGCTGAGATCCTCTGAACCTCAGCTCATCGAATTCAGCAGATCTATAAAGAATACATTGAAGCTGGTAAGCTTCTTCAGGTTAGCAATTATCTTGGAATACCAAAGAAGCCATTATTCTCTGATGAAAAGGAATTGATTGATCAAACTTATTCAGATTACAAGTTTGGAGTATATTACTTTGAGATTCTCGTGGAAGGCAAATATAATCCAGGATATCTCATAACAGAATCCATAAATATCTACTCAGCATGAACCTTGTCAGTGTGAACCGATAAAAGAAATAAGAGGTGAAAATGGTACAGATACGAACGTGAACACAGCATGTCTGCTGCACGCATCGATTGGCATGAAAACCCCAGATTAGGCTTGCAGGTCTGTGCCATTCTTGATGAGTCATCAAAAATGAATTGCAGGTGGAGAATATGTTCATTGTAACATGGAGAACACCATTAAAGTAATTGATGAACTTGTCAGTGAGTACTGGGACATATGTCTTTTAAGGAAATTTATCATGGAGTGAATTCAGAGTTCACAGGATCAATAAAGATGGTTCATGGAATAGTAAGTTTAACTCCTAAGGCGCATTGAATAACCTGGAATTAAACCAATATTTACAATGGTAAGACATCCTCAGACAAACGGAAAATAGAGAAATAGTTCTATACATACGAAAGGTTTGGAGAAAGATCCAAATTTTTCGAAGAATTCATACAGTGGTTGTAACAAGAGACCTCATGGAGCTTTGAAACTTGAACAATTAGAATCATCACAAAGTGTATTCCGGAATAGATTACCGGTTGAGGTAAAATTCTGAATAAAAGTGAAATTGTTTGAGTTGTGAAAATAAAAAACGAAAAAAGTTTCAAAGTGAAATTATTTTAGACTAAAAATATAATTTGTTAAAATTTTGTTCTTTGTTAAAATAAATCATCCTCATAAATCTTATCTTTATGTTTTTATCTTCAATTATAGGATTCTATTTTGACTTCCCTGTTTTCTTAAATCTTGCTTATTACGTTGATATGAACTTTTTTTAACCTGGCAACAAGACTTCTCAATGTTGAATGTAGCCTATGAGGAAATTTGGAGGTTAATAAAACATAAATTACCAAAATGATCTCTAATATATTTATATTGTTAATTAAATAATTCATAGAACTTCATTCAAGGCCGTCACATAATGAAGTCACACAATAAATGTATTAGTTATTAATTTATACTACTAGACTCTTTGTATTACTACTAATAAACATTACTAATCCTACTAATAAACATTACTAATCCTACTAATAAACATTATCAATAAAGTGAATTATTTATATTTTTTTATTATTATAACGCCCCATGACTCTTGAAAACAAACAAATCAAAGAACTCATTACAAGCAAATGGGATGAATCTTCAGCTACCTATGACACACAGCATGGGCACAAAGTAAAAAGTCTTGAGGAAGCTGATGCTTGGAAGACAATGTTCAAAAAGATCATTCCAGAAGGAAAACTTGATGTTCTGGATGTAGGTTGTGGAACAGGTGAGCTAAGCATTCTTTTTGCAGAGATGGGACATAACGTCACAGGTCTTGATCTTTCCGAGAAAATGATGGAAAAAGGACGCCTAAAATCCATGTCCCAGGGGCTATCCATTAAATTTCTTAAAGGCGATGCCGAAAATCCTCCTTTTGATGAAAAAAACTTCGACGTGGTAATAACTCGTCACCTTCTGTGGACTCTCCCCAACCCGAAAACAGCTATAAAGAACTGGAACAGAGTCCTTAGAGATGGAGGTTATGCCATAATTATCGATGGGATCTGGGACGACGGTTCTCTAAACACTCGAGTCAGACGTTTTATAAGCAGTCTTGGAATTCTTATTTTTGAACAAGCAAATCCATGGGAAGGCCACTATTCTAAAGAACTGACAGCATCGCTTCCCAATGCCAGCGGCACTTCACTGAAAGAGTCTAGGCAATATCTTAAGAATGCCGGATTTTCAAAAATCGATGCCTATGATATATCTCACATCAGGAAAATACAGAAGCAATACATGTCTTTCTGGAAACGAATCGGGTACAATTACGATTATTACATGCTCTACGGTAAAAAATAATTTTAAAAGAGGTAGAACTATGTACAGAAAGAAAGCAGACTCATTTTTGCTTATGGCTATGCTTATGGTAGTCGCAATGGCAATTTCTGGTTGTCTCGATTCAGGTAAAGCCGATGTAAGTAACGAAAGTGACGTTAAGGAACTGACAATTGGGGAAATGTGGGACATAGAATCTATTGATCCAGCTGAAGACATGAAGGTAATATGTGAAAAAGCTCTGGTTGTGGAAACTCTTGTGACAACAAATGAGGATTTTTCACTGGCACCAGGTCTTGCAACATCATGGCAGCAGCTTGACAATAATACATGGGAATTCAAGCTAAGGAAGGATGTCAAGTTCCATGATGGAACCAACATGACTGCAGAAGATGTAAAATTCTCGTTGGATAGAGCCATTAGCAGGAATGTCAATGTTGCATCAATGTTGAATATAAAATCTATAGAAGTAAAAGATAACTATACTCTGCTCATAAAAACAGCTGACCTCAATACGATGCTTCCAGCTGTACTTCACTATCCCTGTACTGCAATAATAAACAGGAATTCGGTAGATGAAAACGGGGACCTGATAAAACTTATAAGCACCGGTCCATATATGTTTGAGTCATTTGACGAGCAGACCAATGTACTTACAGTTGTTAAGAATAAGAATTGGTGGGGAGGAAAAGTAGGCCTTGATAGAATGGTAATCAAAGGTATGCCAGATCCTAACACAAGAGCAATAGCAATAGAAAGCGGAGATATCGATTTTACAGTAGATGTACCATACAGTGAAACCGACAGGATTGATGCTCTTGAGGGTATTAATGTAGAAAAACACGTGGAACCCAGAGTTTATAAGATAGACGTAAATCTTGCAAAGGACAAGTTAAACGATACCAGAGTCAGGCAGGCGATCTCTTATGCAATTGACAGAGATAGCATTGTAAAAAATGTACTCTATAATGTAGGCGAACCTGCAGCCGGACCTTTCCTTCCTAACATGGTCTGGACTAACAAAGACCTTGAACCCTACAAGCAGGACTATAAAAAAGCAGATTCACTTCTGACTGAAGCAGGCTGGATTGACACTGATGGAGATGGGATAAGAGATAAAGATGGTCAGAAGCTGGAACTTACTCTCATGACATTTTCAACAAGGCCCGGACTTCCTCCAATGGCAGAGGCTATTGCAGCACAGCTAAGTAAAATCGGCATAAAAGTGACACCTGAAGTGCTGGAATACGGTGATATTCTTGAGAGGCAAAAAGAAGGAAACTGGGATCTGAGTCTTGCACCATTCGCCATCGCAATGGTACCTGATCCTGAATTTATCCTTACCAACTGGTATAGCACAAACGGTACAGACAATAAGCCCGGATACTCAAATCCTGAAGTCGATAAACTCATAGAAGAAACAAAAGGCATCACCAATCAGGAAGAGAGATATGCGAAATTCAACGAGGTTGAAAAAATAGTATACGAAGAACAGCCAATGATCCTTGTGGCTTATTATGGTTGTGATATTGTTAAGAAAGATACGGTCAAGGGTTACATTTTTGACCCAACAGCTCACGACTATCGCATTAACGCCGGGATGTATATTGAGAAATAAACTCTATTTTGAAATGACCGGTAATTCCGGTCTTCTTTTTTTCAGGAGGGGTACATGCACAAATATTTACTAAAACGATTTGCATCCATGCTGATCACACTTTTTGTGGCGTGTGCACTGACATTTTTCTTGATGCATATGATACCTGGAGAAACTACAGAGATAATTCTCAAACATACTTTTATAGGCCTGGAACAAACAGCCACAGAAGAGCAATTGGTGCAATTTTCAGAAAAATATAACCTCAATGACCCTCTATACATTCAGTTTTTCGAATGGTTGAAAAATTTTCTGTTAAACGGTGACATCGGTACTTCCTATGTATATCATAAACCTGTGATATATCTTCTGAAACTACGTCTGCCGGCAACAATCCTGCTGGCGACATCAAGTATGTTGATAACTGTTGTTTTAGGTATAAGCCTGGGAGTGTATTCTGCCCTGAAACAGAATAAGTTGTCAGACCATATTCTCAGGTTTGTCAGCCTTTTCGGAGTTTCAATGCCGGGATTCTGGATCGGCCTTCTTCTTATCCTGCTTTTCTCAGTCAAGCTCAAACTGATACCTGCAACGGGTTATGGTAGTCTGGAGAATCTTTTCCTGCCAGCCCTTGCGCTCTCATCACATTCGATAGCATCGGTGATGAGGATTACAAGAACAAGCATGCTTGAGACACTTGGTCAGGATTACATAAAATTTGCCGTAGCTAAGGGACTTTCCACAAGAACTATAGTCTTAAGGCATGCTATGAAAAATGCTCTGCTACCAGTGATAACAGTTCTTGGCTTTCAGATGGGGCACCTGCTTGGCGGTTCCATTGTTATAGAACAGGTATTTACATGGCCTGGAATAGGCAGTCTCCTTGTCAATTCGATATCTGCTCGTGACATCCCTGTCGTGCAGGGTTGTGTAATGTGTATAGTGGCAATGTTTCTTATGATAAATTTCCTGGTGGATATCTTCTATACGTATCTGGATACAAGAATAAAATATGATTAAAACGTGGTTATAATGAAAAATATAAAAATTCCTGACAGCATCATAAGTGAAGACCACATACAGATGATCTTCAGGAGAAAGGACATGCTGATTGCCCTCGTCCTTCTTTTTACTCTAATGTCAATCGCCCTAATTGCTCCATGTATCGTCCCATCTGATCCCAACGAGGTAAATCTTAATAACAAAAATCTTGGTCCTTCATCAGAACACTTACTTGGCACCGACTATCTCGGACGTGATATGTTGAGCAGAATAATGATTGGAGCTCATACATCCCTATTGATATCATTTGGTGTTGTTTTGATATCTCTTGTGTCCGGCGTTTTTCTGGGATGCATGGCAGGTTACTGTGAAGGCTATGCGGATGATGTGATCTCGAGACTTATAGACCTATTCCTTGCATTTCCGGGGATAATCTTTGTCCTGACAGTAATGAGTATGCTTGGCACTGGTGTCGTAAATATCATAATTGCGCTTTCAATCGTCCAGTGGGCAGGTTACGCCCGGCTGATGCGGGGACAGGTGATTTCGGTTAAAAAGAACGAATATGTTCTTTCAGCAAAGATGATAGGTATAGGAGATATCAGGGTACTATTAAGGCATATTGTTCCCAATTCTATAGCTCCTATCCTTGTCCTTGCGACAATTGACATTGGACATGTCATTCTTTCCATATCTGCCCTGAGTTTTTTGGGTATCGGGCTTCCTGCCGATATTCCAGAATGGGGTGCCATGCTGAGTGCAGGAAAAGCCTATATGAGGACAGCGCCTTTCCAGACAATTTTCCCTGGAATGGCAATAACAACTTTTGTGGTTATTTTCAGCATAATCGGTGATGGAATGCGAGACATTCTCGATCCTCAGGACAGAGGTGGTGATATTTATTGAACATATCGGGAAATATTCTTGAAATTCGTGACCTTGATGTTTTTTTTGAAACCAATGAAGGATATGTGAAAGCCGTGAACAAGGTTTCACTGAATATTAGAAGAGGAGAATGCATTGGGATTATTGGGGAAACAGGTTCTGGCAAGTCTGTTATAGGGCAATCTGTGCTGCGTTTACTTGCAAACAATGCCCATGTGAATGGGAGTATCTATTTCCATGGTACGGATCTGCTAAAAATGGACATAAAGGAAATGAAAAAAATAAGGGGCAAGGAAATTTCACTGATACCCCAAAATCCTGCAAAATCCCTGAATCCTGTTCTGAAAAATGGGAAACAGGTTATTGAGGTTTTTGATAACAAAAATATTACTTTGCCGGAGAAACGAAAAAAAGTCATCTCAATAATGAGCCGATTATTTTTTAAAGATTTAACTAAAGTGTATAATTCGTATCCATACCAGCTTTCAGGTGGCATGAAGCAAAGGCTTCTGGCTGCAATTGCTCTTTGTTCAGATCCTGAGCTGCTCATAGCTGATGAACCAACAAAAGGACTGGATCCAGATTCTATGGATAAGATCTGTGAATTGTTCATGCATATCAAGGCAGATCACAAAAGAACAATGCTGATAATCACCCATGACCTTGATTTTGCTCTCCGGATATGTGATCGGATAGCAGTTATGTATTCAGGAGAGATAGTTGAGGTGAATAGGGTAAAAAAGATTATTGATTCTCCTTCACACCCATACACACAGGGACTTATCAGTGCCCTTCCTCGCAATGGACTTGTACCTCTCCCAGGGCAGAGCCCAAGCAGAATATTCCTGCCGACAGGATGTTTCTTTAGCCAGCGATGTAGATTTAATTCTGCTTCATGTGTTAGTGAGCATCCCCTTCTAAGAAAATTTGATGGAGGCATGGTCAGATGTCACATGTACTGAGTGTGAAATCTCTGTCCAAGTCATTTGATTCTAATGAAATAATCAAGGACATTAACTTCTCTATTTCAAAAGGAGAAACTCTTGGGCTGTTTGGCAAAAGCGGTTCAGGGAAAACCACAGTCGGTAAATGTATCACAGGTCTTGAAAAACCTAGTTCAGGTAATATCATATTCAAAGGTAAGGACATTTCAGACAGGAAAACCATATCAACTATACTCCCGAAAATACAAATGATATTTCAGCATCCTGAAACATCATTGAACCCTAGGATGAAGGGATTTGAAAGCATAGCAGAGCCGCTGAGAATTCACTCAAGTATGAGAAAAAATGAGCTTTCAGAAAAAATTGGTGAACTCGTAGAGCTTGTAGGCCTTCACATGGAGCACCTTCATCGTTACCCTTCCCAGCTTAGCGGCGGAGAGATACAGCGCATAGTGCTTGCAAGAATTCTATCCGTTAAACCGGAGCTGATAGTTGCAGATGAACCAACCTCAATGCTGGATGTCTCGGTACAGGCCCAGATACTGAGGCTTATGCAGAAGATACAGGATGAAACTGGAGTTTCTTATCTGTTCGTATCCCATGACATTGAAGTTCTGCGTCATGTCTGCCATAGGATAGCATATCTTGAGAACGGGACAATAGCGCGGATAGAAAAAGTGAATTAACAGAATAATTGTATCCTCTTCCATTGGTCATCGGTTAAGGAATTTTCTTGCCTGATGGCTATTGATTTTGCATTGGAAGTCGTTCTTAAATTTTTACCTCTTTACATGAAATCGATAATTTTTCAAAGGTTATGTGGGAAGTTTTCCGTTCCCGCAGCAAGCTCGCGATATATTTGACTGAAATAAAATCAAAAAATACGGTTAACTTCCTCCTGAAGGAATTGTATCATCCTATTCTATAATTTTTCAAGTGAGTGCTCATAACCTGTAATTACCCTTGATCCGGATTTTAATCCCGGATAATTTAGCTCATGTTAAATATCATAAGAGTAATACAAATATATAATAAAGAATTCTTTAGTACAGAATTCAACTGAGGATTCGACTGAAAATTCTCTGAATAAATCAGTTCGAATGAATTTATCATTTGAAATTGGAAACTCTGCCCATCAGCATCCTGAATTAACGGCAGTGTTTCATCCTGACCTGTTTCTTTCGGTTACACTTATTTTTTTAAAAACGGGATAACCAATATAAAATCAGACAGTGAACCTGTATGAGTGAAGAATTGCCAAAAGTGTTAAAGGATGCAGGGCTTGACTTATTTTCCTGCATGCAGTGTGGCATATGCACAGGGAGTTGTCCTTCAGGACGTCACACCGGGCTCAATACGCGAAGAATTCTTCGGGACGCACGCAAGAACAGAGCTACTGTTCTATCAGATGATGCCCTCTGGCTCTGTACAACCTGCTACACCTGCCAGGAACGCTGCCCGCGCGAGATACCAATTACTGATGCCATCCTTGAGCTCAGAAGACTTGCAGTAAAAAAAGGTTTCATGCTTCCAGAGCACAGGAAGGTCTCGGAAATGGTCATGGAATTCGGACATTCAGTCCCTCTGGATGAAGAAACAAAGAAAAAGAGGGAAGAACTGGGTCTTGATCCAATACCTGAGACTGTCCAGAAGTATCCTGAAGCCCTTCAAGAGGTAAGGAATCTTCTCAAAGCATGCAAATTTGACGAGCTAACGGCTGAAAAATAAGGAGGCACAGAATATGGAAAAACTATCACTATTTCTTGGATGCATCGTACCCAACCGTTACCCTGGAATTGAAAAAGCAACTAAGCTCTGCCTGCAAAAGCTTGATATAGACGTATCCGATCTGCCAGGAGCTTCCTGCTGTCCTGCTCCAGGAGTCTTCAAGTCCTTTGATAAAGCAACCTGGCTTGCCCTTGCCAGCCGGAATATAGTTCTTTCTGAAAAGATGAGTAGAGATGTACTTACGGTCTGCAATGGTTGCTACGGCTCTCTGGCGGATGCTAATCTGGAACTGAAAAAAGATCCTGAATTAAAGGCGAGCACGAATAATTGCCTTAAAGAAATCGGCATGGAGTTCAAAGGCACTGTTGAGGTCAGGCACATAATAGAATATCTATATAAAGAATTTGGGCCTGAGGCACTCAAGGAATATATCACAACCCCACTTGACCTCAAAGTGGCACTACACTACGGATGTCATCTTATCAAGCCTTCTAGGGATAGAAATCTTGGAGAAACGGAGGCTCCGATTTTCTTTGACGAACTTGTTGAAGCCACAGGTGCAAAAAGTGTAGATTACACCGACAAGATGATGTGCTGTGGAGCCGGAGGAGGAGTACGCTCAGGACATGCTACTGAATCCCTTGAGATGCTTGAGCACAAGCTTGCCTGTATTCGGCAAGCAGGAGTTGACTGCATTGTTAATGCATGTCCTTTCTGCCACCTGCAATTTGATAGGGGACAGCTCGCAGTCAATGAAAAATTCGAAATGGATTACTCGATCCCTGTCCTTCACTATTCTCAGCTACTGGGCCTTGCTCTTGGTTTTTCTCCATCTGATTTGGGAATCGAACAGAATGCGGTTCAGAATGTCGAGTTTCTTGCAAAAATCTATGAGATCAGTGCAGGTTTAAAATAAAAATCAGGAATAAATATTCAAGAAAAAAAGTCAACTAAAAGGTAGAGAAAGAAAATAGGAAAGAGAACATTTTCATTTTTTATGCCAGAATTAAAGATTTTGTCATTTACAGTTTTATCTTTCATGATTTTTTTCATAGTTTTTCTTTCAT
>NZ_LZPK01000208.1:0-6216 GCF_001729375.1 Methanosarcina sp. A14
TTTAGTATTGAGATTGTCTGAGATCTCAATTGTTGCTACCAAAAAACAAGAAGGAAAACCTTTACTGAATATAAAACCTTTACTGAATATATAATGTTTAAATGAATGAGTGAACTAAGAAATACAATTTAAAATAATAGATAGATATATTGAAAAAAACGATGTCGGGAAAAATAGTGGAATTTATCAGACATCTGCGGAAAGTGGGATCAAAAAGTATACTATACTTTTATATATTGTGTTATTAATAAATTTTATACTGCAAGTTGGATAAGTCTGTAATTTTTCATTACATTCAGTGTTTCAAGTTATAAAGTTACAAACCACTCATAGAGTTACAAACCACCCATAGAGTTACAAACCACCCATAGAGTTACAAACCGTTCATAAAGTAGTTATACTGGCTTCAAAGTACATATTTCCAGCCGTCTATTTTCAAGCTATTCCTGTATTTTTCATAATCAGGCATGAGTTCTCGGACAAGTTTCCAGAACCTTGCAGAATGATTTTTCTCTTTTACGTGGCAGAGTTCGTGCACTACTACGTACTCAAGCTGCTTCGGCGGGCCCATCATAAGCTGGAAATTTATCCTCAATACATTCTTTGCAGAACAGCTTCCCCAGCGCTTTTTCTGGTACTTTACCATAAAAACCGGAGTGGATACCCCGAATTTTTTTGAGTAAATCTTCAGAAGCTTTTCAACTTCCTCTTCGGCACGTTTGCTATAAAAGTTCCAGACAGCTTCTTTTACCAGAAAAGGAAGCTGATCTTCAGAAGTATTCTCAGAAATCTCAACCGTGAGTTCGGAATTCTTGAAAAAAGCCAGAGGTTTTTTAATGTCATTCACGAATGTGATTCTCAGAGGACATTCTCTGCCCAGATAAAGATAAACTTCCCCTTCACAATACTGCTTTTTTTGATCAGGCAGTCTGTTTGCCTCAAACCATTCAAGCTTTTTAAATATCCACTGGGCTTTTCCTTCAACCATTCCCCGAATAGTATCCGCACTTAGACCCTGAGGTGCTCGAAACTCGACTCTCATGTCCGGGCGGACTAAAATAGCTGCTCTCTTTCGCTTTTTGCTGTACACTATCTCGTAATTTATAGTCTTGCCACAGGCACTGACCCTATCGTTTTTCCTCATTTCGGTTTCCTCGAATTATAACGAGTTTTCAATTCAATTGTTCTTTTATTGTTCTCTTGTTTTTATTTTTGTTCTTTTGTTCTTTTTTGTTCTTTGTGTTTCCTTAATTACTTCCTATCCAGATTTGATTTGTCCTTTTCATCCATTGAATTTTTTGTAAAGGTAGTTGCCGTTACCTGAAAGATCAGGATGAATATTATGAGCGCCAGAATATCCAATAGTGGTGGAAATAACGATTTACCGGTATTGCATACTCAATCATATCATTTCCACAGGTAAGAGGCGACACCATTGAGATCTGCCTGCCAATCCTGGGTATTGACATCGAGACCTGAGGTTGGTTCATCCATAAACAGCAAACGTGGACTATTAACCAGTCCCATTGCAAGCGTAAGACGTCGTTTCATCCCCTTTGAAAAAAACGTGAGTTTTGTCGTTGCGCCGGTTGTATAATTTAAACTTTTTGAGCAGTTCCTCTGCCTCGTTTTCTCTTTATTTCCGCCCCACATGGTAGAGTTCGTCGGAAAGCACCATTTTCTGCCATGCAGTAAGGTCGTCATAAACATTTGAATTTTCGTACACTATGCCCATTGACTGCCGTGCGGCAATAGTGCCGTGCTCAATATCATGGCCAAAAATAGCTGCAGTTCCCGACGTCGGTCTTGAAACTCCGGACAAAATACGAATGGTAGTGGTCTTGCCAGCGCCGTTGGGACCCAAAAAACCAAATGTTTCTCCCTCACCAACTGAGAAACTAATATCATTGAGTGTGTGGTAAGAGAACCAAATTTCTTGATTAGATGAGATACCTCAATTGCTTGCATATATCCTGATACTGTGTTTAAAACTTAAATCATTCTCACAATCTATTTTTCAAAAAAAGCTTGACAAAAAAATAGTACAGGTGATGTATATCACAACCTTTTTTCAAAAAAGCTTGGCCAAAAAACAGCACTTGACCAAAAACAGTACTCACAAAGTCTGTCTTTACTATATTCACCTCGATTCACGCATAAGCAGTATGCATGTTATATGCCCGCGTGTAATGCTCAAAAACTAACATGGTAAGGATATTTGTATCACGGTCAAAAGTATAGACCAGCACGAAGGGTCCGATATGAATTCTCCATTTATCTTCAAACTCGGCTTCAAGGGGAATGCCCATTTCCGGCCTGTAAGCCAGAAGTCGGAGGCGGTGTTTCACGTAATCATAACCTGGCCTGTCAAGTCTATACAAATTTTTAAGGTTTTTGCAGACTGAGGGATGAAGGGCTACTTTGTATGTCATTCCTCTACCTTCTCGAAAAGTTCATCAAGCTCAAAAGCAGGCAGCCGGTTGATCAAACTATCCTGTTCTGCTTTACGTATTTTAAAAGAGAAAGATGGCTGAAAAGCAGTTTCAAGCGGGTACTTGATCTCATTAAATTTTTTCTCAAGCTCTGTTAGCTGGTTGAAAATTTCCGTAAGTGTCATACCCACCAGCGCAATTGGTTTATAAAGATTTCAGGAAATTCCTTTTAAGTTTTAAGGTTTTATTAGAACTATGTTTAAAGATATACTTTAATAGGACGGTTTCTATAAAATAGCTATATTTAATCATGATAATTAAATCTTGAAAAAAACTTAAAAACTAGTTTTTCATTAAAAACTAGTTCTTAAAACTATATCAAAATCATTTTGAACTGTACAATTGAGTAATGCCCATTTCAATTTTTAATTGATTTCAACAAGAACAGATTAATTTTCATAGATCAACATAGCTTATTTGCTATTCTAGCTCGAATTTTCTCTTTATTCCAGCCTTAATTTCTCCCCCTATCATTTCTTTTAAAAGGAATCTCAAATGCAGCAGGACAATAATAACAGTCTTTTTCTTTATCGTATTTAAGAAAGATTTTCTGAACTTCCTGTTTTTCCTTCTTATCAGCTTTATACAAATTATTAGGGATATAGGCATCAATACCTTCTTCCAGTAAAAATTCCAGATTTTCATCTGAAAATACCTGTATCTGAAAGCATTATTGTTGGCTTATATCCCAGTGTATTTTTTGCCATACCTAAATTTGAGCGTGCACCCCTTCAGAATCAATCTTTCAGAATCAACCTTTCGGAATCAACCTTTCAGAATCAACCTTTCAGAATCAACCTTTCAGAATGCAGCTGCTGCTTGAGGCCCTTTTTTCTTTTTCTCTGCAAATTTAACAGCTTCTGTCAGTTCTTCCCCAACTGCAATGAGCAGCTCGGGTGTGAGCATACCCTGGGAGACCATCACGCCCCCTGCATCTCTGATTGCCTGTTTTAGGTTTTTTGCCCATAGGTGTTCGATAATAAGAATAGCAGCAGCAGTACCTTCAGGTATAGCCTCAGTTATCTCCAGAATATCTTCTTCAGTGATTCCATAATTCTCCTGGGCTGCTGCCAGGAGTCCTGCCTCTGTGCCTCCCCTAGCTCCTTCTTCACCGCCAGCTCCATACCCGATAAGCCCCCCTACGACAGCGCCAAAACGCATTTTTTCTTCTTCATCCAGTTGTGTAGTCTCAAGAGACTTGATATTCCCAGCTTCGTCTTTCCATATAAACAACAAATCAATAAGCCTGACCATTCCTTTATTCATGACTGAGTCAAGTTCACGGCGGATCTGGCCGTGGAAGTTCGGATTGTCGAATACTATAACTAAGAGCTGCATTGGTCCATACAGTACTTCATCCATTTATTTACTCCCCCTATTCGAAGTTCTGCTTCTGCTGTGCAGTTTATGCTGCGCTGCTTTTCACGGCTAACTGGTGACCACATGAATGAGATATGAAATCTCGTACAGTTCCTGTAGTCTTCTTCCCCCTCTTTCAGGAACTCTACAATCAAAAGACAATTACAATAGTATTAACAGGTAGTATTAATACAAAAAATATATAAAATTAAATATATATATAAACTAGCATATCTAATATTCGGGTTAAGATTACGAGTGAACAGGCAAAAAATATAGACGGATTAAAATATAGACGGATTTTTTGTATCTTTACAAAACCGATAGCTTCCGAGTATCTCTTCATCGGTCCGGATTTAATTTTCTTTTTCCTGCCCTGTACTTTCCTTAGCTTCTGCTTCGTTTCCTACCGGGCCCATAAATCCGGCAAGCCATCTGGTTTCATTAAAACTCTCCAGGATGATCTTCAAAATCATGGTAAGAGGCGTGGCAAGCAGCATTCCTGTAGCTCCAAACACATAATTCCAGTAGAGAAGGGACAGAAATACAATAGCTGGAGATAGTTTCAAGCCTTTTCCTGCGAGTGAAGGAAAGATTACGTTTTCCGTGAGTGCATTGACTATCGAGATAGCGATAATAACAGCCAGAGCCCCTACAAGCCCATACTGGAGAAGCCCGAAGAACGCAGGTGGGATTGTAGTTAAAGCCAGACCTATGTAAGGAATATAACCTAGAAAAAATGCCATGATGCCCCAGAAAACCGCAAAGTCGATGCCTCCTATAAGGAGAATAACTGCAATTCCAATGGCTGTAACAAGATTTACTTCTGTTCTTATAACAATAAACTCTATCAGACCCTTACCAAATTTATTCAGACGTGATTCGAGTGCGAGCTGTTCTTCAGCCTTTTGTTCTGTTTTTTCCTGAGCTCCGGCAGCACCCAGCAGCAAAAATGCTGCTGTGACTATGATTATTCCAACTGTTGTCCCGGCATTTATGAGTCCGTTAAGGGCGCTTACCGTGAGGCTAACTGCAAGTGATGCAATACCACGAAGAATAGACTGCAGGGATAGTTCTTCGGTAGATGGAAGATATGGTGACAGTTTGTCCAGGATCTCTGCCAACTGACTCTGATAGTTTGGAAGTTGGTTTCCAATCTGGATTGCAGCTCCTACAACCACTGCCCCGAAAAGCGAGATAATTAGGGTTAATAATAAAATTACCAGAAGCACACTCAGTACTCCTGGAATACCTTTTCGATTGAACCAGCGGACAGGTGGGGTAAGTATCAGTGCAACGAAGATTGAGAAAAATACGGTTGTGAGTATAGAGGATATTTCCCTCATTCCTATTGTCAGGATAACAGCAAAAGTACTGTACACTAAAATCTCAGCAGGTACCGAGATTCTATTTATTTTCATATTTTACAATTCCCCCCATGTCATTTTACAGTAAGCTGATTCTTTTTTTCATAACCCGTTAACGCAGGTTGATTAATGCCTCCAGATAAATAATGTATCCGATAACCTTTGTAGAATAGTGGAGGAGTATCTGGTTAGCTTTCCAACCCCTGAAACCATAATAACACTCGAACCTGCTCCCAAATCTAGTTCAAACTAATGGCTCTTCGAAGTGCCCCACACCTATTCTCATGAGCAAATAGATGAAAAATATATATTCAAATTGATTTATAATATCTTGCATTTTTATGGGCTTAAGATATCATTGTGAACTTTAAGGAAAACTATGAATTAAATCACAGAGTATCGCTATAATACGATACCTTTTGCCCGCAAAAGTGAGCCTGAAGATGTCCTGTATGGCATTATCGGCAGAAATTCAAGGAAGTTTTCTTTCCTTACACCGAGTTCCTTTAAATTAAGCAGGATCCTGAACATCTCGTGTTATAGTTTCCTTTCCATAGACAACGGATTCACGCAGGTATTTCAAAATAAGTTCTAAAATTAAAAACATTGGATCAAAACAAATAATCACAGTAAACGCACATGATATTCTTTGAATAACATGCGCAAGCAATGAAAATGCTTGCAGGTGGCAGCATTTTCATGCTAATCTACAGCAATGTTTTTACCTTACTTTTTCATCCGGTTTTTGAGATGGTATCTGAACAATAACATGTTTTTATGTTCAAATCTATAAGATTCGATTAGCTGCAAATATTTCTTGAAGCCAATCTATAGGATTCGATTAGCTGCAAATATTTTTTGAAACCAATCTATAGGATTCGATTAACTGCAAATATTTCTTGAAACTAATTTGTATGAAATAGATATTATATATATAATTATATTATGCGTCTTGTTCAGGTACTCATTCCAGTAGGCAAGCGACAGCCTGTGCTCGC
>NZ_LZPK01000209.1:0-5616 GCF_001729375.1 Methanosarcina sp. A14
GTATTGAGTACACTTCTCATTCAAATCCTACGTACTTTTTTAAATTATTTATTCTATTTCTTAACAATGAAAATTAATTTTTTAATTATGATTCTTGTCCTATTTTCAGGGAGAATCAATACTGAGCCTATATTAGTAGAATAATCGGATATCATTAACATACATAATTTATTTCAAAAAGAAAAAACATTATTTACAAAGTCATTTAATGTTTCAGGAAGACTGATACGTAAAATATAGAATAGGAGAAAAAAATTATTAATAACTTGTACACTTTTGAAAAAGATAATATATATTGAATTCGTATAACATTCTAGCAATGCTATAATATCTTAATAGAACTGCTAATCTTTAATCTGGTTAAAAAATGAGAGGGGTATGAACTTAAATTTTATATATTGTAAACCAGAAGCAAAAATCCTACTTTGGACATTAATCCCCGATTAGCTCCCGAGACGTAATAAAATAGTGGGTTGATATAAGTGAAAGCTAGTGGACTCTTAAGCATTCTCACCTTTTCAGAAAAAAGGAAGGATATTCTATTTTTACTTCAAGAGAATCCAAGAACTCTTTCCGAAATTAAAGATTACTTTGATGTAAGGTCACCTGAAATCCTGCCTCGCCTTAAAGAAATGGAAGGTTCAAATTTGATTGTCAGGCAGGAGGGACTGTATCGGCTGACACCTATTGGAAAAGTTTCAGCCATACATTACAGACCCTTACTGGATACTCTGACAGCTATAGAAGCAAACGAAATTTTCTGGAAAGATCATGACCTCGCTGCGATTCCTGATATATTGTTAAACAGAATTCAGGAACTTAAAGAGTGTAGAGTCGTAAGAGATGAACAGGAACATATTTACGATACTCATAAAGCATTTATAGAGAACGTAAGGACTTCTATCCACTTCATGGGCTTTTCATCCATTTTCCTTCCAAGCCATCCCATGATGTTTTTAGATTTAGCCCGTAGGAATATTCCCATTTCAATAATTCTTACACCTAATGTATTTTTTAAAATAAAAAGTGAACATAGTGTTCAGATTGAAGAATTCCTTAAATTCAAGCACACGGGTCTTTATGTATACGACAATGCAAAAGTAGCCTTTGTGGTAACAGATCGTTTCCTATCCCTTTCGCTCTTTTTCAAAAACGGAACCTTTGATCCTAGAAACGATCTGATAGGTTTTGACTCCTCTTCACTCAAATGGGGTGAAGATCTTTTTAAGTATTACAAAGATAATTCAATTGAAATAAAAAATCTATAAAACTTGTTGAAGGTTTCTGGGAAGAAACCTTAAAACTGGAGAGGTAAATCGGGATTGAAGAATTTGGTTTTTTCCAGATAAATCTCCAAATAACTAAGTAAAATTTTCTATATATTTTTATGTTTTTTCACTGCTTTCCCACTTCCACACAAATTTTCATTTTGAATCCCTTTATGTTAAAAAGACACTTGCAATAGTTCTCAGTCCGACAATTGAGGTTGATTCTCCATCTACAAGAATTGTTCTTTCTAACTTGCGGGAACGAGACTCTATGTTATCAGTTTTTGTATAATTATGGATGCAGATCAGCCCACATATAAAGCTATAGAGGATAATGATAGGTTCAAAAGCAAGGACTCCATTAATTATAGAAATACCGAGAATCAGGTGGGAGAGCAGGTGCAATCCAAGAAGGAAATTACGGGTGTTTTGTGCCCCAAGGCTTACAGGAAGGGTTTTGATACCTGCGAGAGTATCTCCTTTGATATCTTTGAAGTCATATATAGCAGAATTGATGAAGAGCTTAACCCCAAAGAAAGTGAAAACTAAAATTATTGGGAGCATGCTCCTACAGGTGCTGCCTGCAAGCCCTGAAATGAAAGCCCCCCAGGTGAGACCTACAACAAAATTTTTGCCTCCAAGTCCACCTTTGAGTTTTAAAGCGAATTTTCCTATTTTAATTCCTTTACTATAAAGGAAGCCGGTTATGAGAGGTAAGAATGCAAGTGCTAGCATTCCTTCTTTTGCCAGTACATAGCTTCCTATCACGAAGGTAATCATAGAGACTGCAAGTCCTATTTCTTTTCTTGACCCACTTAACTCTTTCCGGTTTATAATATCTTCTTCTGATCCAAGAGCCCTGTCGAGTGTATATACGCTGTAAATTACGAGTCCTCCTGCAATACAGGTGAATATACTTGAATGAATTTGAAGCAGGAGGAAGGCAATATGAATCCTTAATGCGCCTGAAAATGCAACTAATATGGAACTTTTTAAGAGTTCTAGTGTGGCATTCTTTTTCCCATATTCTGGGGCATTCTTTCGTCTGTACCTGAGAAAACGTTCAAAACTTCCGAAAAATACATTGGAGCTCATAAAAATAATATTGGAACACTTTTAAATATTATTTATTCAGTATAAGATTTTACAATGTTTGTAAGATATAAGGAATCGTCTATGTTTTAGAGAAATAAGCTAACACTAGCTGAGTAAACTAACGATTATTTTAGAAGAGAATCATGTTCTTGCTATCCTTAAAAATATTGGCGTGTATCCTGAAAGGCATCCAAACAATACAATATTTTTTAGGTTTAAACGCGTGGTTTCCATAGTAAGAAATGGATGGTAAACTCACATTTTGCGGTGTTTTTTTAAAAATCAATATTTTTCCTGATAACGCTTTTTGAAACAGATTCCTTTAATTTGAACTCTTATGGGCATTTCGTGAAAATTGAATGGTATCTTTTTGTTCTCTAAATACACCACATAGTCGATTTTTCCTTCTGCATAAAAGTTCAATAAATCCACGTTTGATTTAAAATCGATATCAAGAAACTTGTAAAATATCAAATTTTACTGTGGAAAGTGGGTTAAACTACTCACTCAAAACAGCGAAGAGCCAAAATAAATATGTTGAACGGCACCGATGTAATTCTGGAAAATGATTTAAAATGTGCTTGAATAAAATCGAATAAAAACTTTTTCGGAAGGCTCTGATCAGCAGAAATGATTAAACATTAAAAATAGAGGGCAGTAAAGCCCAGAAAAAAAGGATTACAAATATTATAAAGGAACTATTTTCTTTCCATATGCTTCATTTAATACCTGACCAAGGGCTGTGTATATTGCAGAGAGTCCTGTAAGGATTCCTTCATAACCGGCTATCTTCAGGATTCCGGCACTTTCCAGATAATTTCCTGCTGCAAGCAAGAAGAACAGGATTGTAAGGGTCAGGAAAACAACGGAGAGAGCCTTTGAGCCTTTGAGAGTACCTATGAACATGAATAGGGTGAAAACTCCCCACATGAATAGGTATGCAGCAAATGGGAGTGACTCTGTGGCCAGCCCTGCGTAGTCTGGAGACTTAGGAATAAGGATAATCCCCACCAGAGAAAGCCAGAAAAACCCGAATGAGGTAAAAGCAGTGGCTCCAAAGGTATTTCCTTTCTTCCATTCCTCGAGTCCGGCAATGACCTGAGCTAATCCACCGTAAAAGATACCTATCGAAAGGATCATCGCATTCATCGGATAGAAACCCGCATTGTGTATATTCAATAGTACAGTTGTCATTCCGAAGCCCATTAAACCCAGAGGAGCAGGGTTTGCGGATAAATCCGTTATTTTTATATCACGAATATTCATGACGTCTTTAATATTTTGACTCATAAAATTAAATCCTCCTTCCCGTTACCGGAAATCTAACCCAAACTTCCAATAAAAATAACATTAAGATACTCAGTTGTTTTTAAGGTCCGTTTTTCACATTTTGGAAATATGTAATTGTTAATACTTATAATTAAGGACAGTATTTATATTTTCAATACAATATAACTAAATAATATAATAGTCCCCACGAGTTGTTAAAAATTTTCATAATAAGCTATTTATGAACGAGTGTGGAATTTGCTTCATATGACTCATGCAAAAAAACCTCTTATGCTCATTATTCTTGATGGCTGGGGCTACAGGGAAGCAAGAGAAGGAAACGCTATCCTGGCAGCCAGAACTCCAAATCTTGACTCTCTGATAGAAGAATATCCCTGGTGTTTCTTAGAAGCCTCAGGGGAAGCTGTAGGCCTTCCGGAAGGCCAGATGGGAAACTCTGAAGTCGGGCACCTGAATATAGGGGCAGGGCGAATTGTGTACCAGGACCTAACCCGAATAAATCTCTCCATAAGGAAAGGTGACTTCTTCAAGAATCCGGCTTTTTTGGGTGCAATTTCAAATGCCAAAGCCAACGATTCCAGCCTGCATCTCATGGGGCTTGTCTCCTACGGAGGCGTTCATAGCTATATGACCCATATTTATTCCCTTATCAAGCTCGCACAGCAGGAAGGGTTGAAAAAAGTATATATACATGCTTTTTTGGATGGCAGAGACGTGCCTCCTAAAGCCGCCCTCAAAGATATAAAGGAGCTTGATGCTTTTTGTAAGGAGCACGGAAATGCTAAAATCGCAACTATATCAGGGCGCTATTATGCAATGGACAGAGATAAACGTTGGGATAGAACAAAACTTGCCTATGATGCCCTGACTCTGGGAGTTGCGCCTTACAAAACTCCTGATGCAGAAACTGCAGTTTCTGAAGCTTATGATAGAGGAGAAACTGATGAGTTTGTAAAACCGACTGTAATCACAGATTCAGAAGGAAAGCCTGAGGCAGTCATAAAGGATAATGATTCTATAATCTTTTTTAATTTCAGGCCTGATAGAGCACGGCAGCTTACCTGGGCTTTTGTAAATCAAGACTTTGAGAACTTTCCCAGAGAAAAACACCCGAAAGTTTACTATGTCTGTATGGCCCAGTACGATGAAACCCTTGATTTGCCTATAGCTTTCCCACCGGAAGAACTTGAAAATGTGCTTGGCGAAGTACTGAGCAAGCAGGGACTGACCCAGCTTCGGATTGCCGAAACAGAAAAGTATGCTCATGTGACCTTTTTCCTTAATGGAGGGCAGGAAAAATGTTATGAGGGAGAAGACCGCTGCCTCATCCCGTCACCAAAGATTGCTACCTATGACCTTAAGCCCGAAATGAGTGCATATGAGGTTACGGAGAAAGTGATAGGGAGGATTCGGTCAGGAAAGTATGATGTGATTGTCCTTAACTTCGCAAACATGGATATGGTCGGGCATACCGGTATCTTTGAGGCTGCAGTAAAGGCAGTGGAAGCCGTAGATAGCTGCGTGGGCAAAATTGCCGCGTGTCTGAAAGAGGTAGGAGGCGTAGCAATTATAACCGCAGACCATGGAAATGCCGAACAGATGGAAAATTCGACAACGGGAGAGCCACATACTGCACATACTTCAAATCCGGTAAAGTGCATTTACTTCGGAAACGATGAAGTTAAAGGACTTAAGAACGGAAAACTGTGTGATCTTGCACCAACCCTTCTGGAATTCCTCAAGATCCGAAAGCCTGAGGAGATGACAGGAGAATCTCTTATTATAAAATAATAATTTAAAAAGAAAAAAATAATCTGAAATTATTTAAGAAGGAGAAATTATCTGAAAATTACGAAATAACGAGAAAAGCAGCCAGAAATTTCAGAAACCCTAATTTTTCCTTCCTAATTTTCCTTTCCTAATTTTCCTTTCCTAATTTTCCTTTCCTAATTTTCCTTTCATA
>NZ_LZPK01000210.1:0-17439 GCF_001729375.1 Methanosarcina sp. A14
CCGTTTCCAGAACTTTAAGGGTGACTTTCATAACCGAATCCGGATTAAGTGAAATAGAATCTATCCCCTGTTTTACCAGGAACTCTGCAATTTCTGGATAGTCACTGGGTGCCTGTCCACAGATCCCGCTATGCCTTCTATTCTGCTTTGCCCCCTGTACGGCCATTGCCATTATTTTTATAACACCTGGGTCCCTTTCATCGAATTCTGCAGTAAGAATTTCAGAGTCTCTGTCAACTCCGAGGGTTAGCTGGGTCAGGTCATTTGAGCCTATGGAGAAACCATCGAAATATTCACTGAATTCGTCAATTTGAAGGACATTATTTGGAATCTCACACATAACATAGATCTGCAACTCATTTTCTCCTCGCTTTAGCCCGTTTTTCTCCATTTCGGCAATTACTTTTTTAGCTTCTTCAACTGTCCTGCAGAAGGGAATCATAATAATGAGGTTTTTAAGCCCCATCTCTTCCCTGACTTTTTTCAGAGCCCTGCATTCAAGGGCAAAACCTTCCCTGTAACGCTCATTAAAGTACCTGGAAGCTCCCCTGAAACCCAGCATTGGATTATTTTCATCTATCTCAAAGTAGCTGCCCCCAAGCAGGCTTGCATACTCATTGCTTTTGAAGTCACTTGTACGGACTACAACATCCTTGGGATAAAAAGAAGCAGCAATGGTTCCGACGCCCTGAGCAAGCTTATCTACGAAATATTCTTCTTTGTTATCGGAGTTTTGGGTAAGTTCCTCGATTTCCTGAAGGACTTTAGAGTCTTTGACCTTTTCAGGATGCACTAGAGCCATTGGATGGATCTTGATATAGTTTGAGATGATGAATTCCTGCCTTGCAAGCCCGATTCCATCGTTTGGGATCATGGAAAGGCTAAACGCCTCATCAGGATTTCCAAGGTTCATCATAATTGCGGTTTTAGGGCGTCTTGTGTCTTTAAGGCTCAATGTATCTTTGTGGAAAGGAAGAATTCCCTCATACACAAGTCCATCTTCACCTTCCGCACAACTTACGGTAATTTCCTTACCTGCCTTGAGAACTTCTGTTGCGTTTACTGTCCCTACAACTGCCGGAATTCCAAGTTCCCGGCTAACAATTGCAGCATGGGAAGTTCTACCTCCCTGGTTCGTAACAATTGCAGCCGCTATTTTCATCACAGGCTCCCAGTCCGGAGTTGTGGAATCAGCAATCAGAATTTCTCCCTGTTTAAAAGAAGGCAGATCTGAAACATTAGGGATTACATGCGCTTTTCCAGCAGCAATTTTGTCTCCTATGCTCTTACCTTTTGCAAGGACATTAGATTTCTTTTCGAGCACATAAGTTTCCAGAATGTCTCTGCTTTTCTGAGATTGTACAGTTTCTGGTCTTGCCTGCACTACAAAGAGTTCACCTGTAGCCCCATCCTTTGCCCATTCGATATCCATGGGCATGAATTTCTTATATTTATTTGAGTAATAATCTTCAATGGTAATAGCATACCATGCAAGTTTAAGCACTTCTTCGTCACTGAGACAGAAACGACGTCTATCAGTCTCAGGAACGTTTACATTTCGGGTAAGCATTTTGGAGCCGCCTTGCCCATAGATCATCTTAATTTCTTTATCACCTAAATTCTTCTCGATAATCGGCTTATATCCTTTCCTGAAAGTTGGCTTGAAAACGTAGAACTCATCCGGATTAACCTGTCCCTGCACGATATTTTCTCCAAGCCCGTAAGAACCTGTAATGAAAACTACGTCCCTGAATCCGGTTTCCGTATCAAGAGTAAATATAACTCCGCTGGAAGCCAGATCAGATCTGACCATTTTCATTATCCCTATCGATAGTGCCACTTTAAAGTGATCAAAATGATTTATTACCCGATAGGAGATGGCTCTGTCAGTAAAAAGCGAGGCAATACAGCGTACGCAGGCATCTCGAAGCGCGGGATAACCCCTTATGTTCAGGAAAGATTCCTGCTGGCCGGCAAAAGAAGCAGTTGGAAGGTCTTCAGCCGTTGCTGAACTCCGCACGGCTACATCGGTATTTTCTCCATACTGCTCACATAGGCGGTCATACCCGGATTTAATTTCCTGCCAGAGGTCATCCGGAATTCCGGCCTCAAGGATCAGGTCCCTTGCAGCTTTTCCCCTTTTTGCAAGCTCTGACACATCTGAGGTGTCAAGCCCTTCCATTGTTTGTTTGAGTTTCTCCAGAATCCCGCCGGCTTTGAGGACATGCCAGTAAGCTTCAGCAGTAACTGAAAAACCATTCGGGATCTTTCCTCCCTTTGGAGTGAGTTCCCTGTACATCTCTCCAAGAGAGGCATTTTTTCCGCCTACAAGCGGAACATCTTCAATCGAAGTCTCATCAAACCAGCGTATGTACTTACTTTTGTTCTCAGACATTTCCCCGAAATCCCCTTAAAAGTATTTGATTTTCATAATAATTACAAAACGTGTCTAAGATCTCATACCTTATTTGGAACGTTCCCCCAAAACGTATATGATATTCTTGAATCAAGAGGCTCCATTTGCAATTTATGCGTCGATGATAAAAATGAATTTCTCCTATTCAGCCTGTTCTGATTTGAATAATACAAAAGTCAATGTGGCATGTTTAAAAGTTACAATAGTCTATCATAGTGTCCTATTCCGTTCAGGTTATTCTTACTGCCTGCGAAAAGTTGTAGCAGGTTATAAAATTTTTCTGGATAGGACTAGTGGCGGGTATACCCATTAACTTCTGATTTCCGGTGATGCCTTCATATGAACCCCCATTTTGCCCCGTTATAAGATTTATACAATTAAGTAATGCAATTGAATAATTATTCTAAAAATTACATTAAAATACTGTTATTTATATAATTGGATTTGCCTGGTTAACGAGAAAATCCAGAGCACAAAAGCTGGGGTTTTATGCATATGGATCTCGAAAAAGTACCGTTAGATGTCCCGAAAACAGAGAGAGCACATACCTGAAAAACTATATGTAGATTACTCGAGAAAGTGGGAAATTAATGCTATTTGCAGGAGACCAGAAAGTAGAACATTTAAATAATGATTTTTATGGGGAAGGAATACCTAAAGACGCTGCCAATCCAGAACATTTTTTCGAAATAGCATCAAAAGCAAAGATAGGGGTTTTTGCAACCCAGCTCGGGTTAATTGCACGTTATGGTATGGACTACAAAAATGTGCCCTATCTTGTGAAAATAAATTCGAAAACCAATCTCGTAAAAACTTCCCAAGCTGATCCTTTTAGCAATCTCTGGTACGATGTAGATCAGGTAGTCAAATTTAAAGAGAGTAGTGGGCTCAAGATCCTTGGAGTAGGTTACACTGTCTATCTTGGCAGTGAATTCGAAGCTGAGATGCTTATGCAGGCTGTCCAGGTGGTTTATAATGCCCACCAGCATGGAATGGTCTCAGTACTCTGGCTTTATCCTCGTGGCATTGCTGTAATAGATGAAAAAGATCCTCACTTAATCGCTGGCGCAACGGGTGTTGGAGCCTGCCTTGGCACCGACTTTGCAAAGGTTAACTATCCAGAAAAGGAAGGAGTAAATTCTGCTGAGGTTTTTAAGGAAGCTATTAAAGCAGCAGGGCGTACTAAAGTCGTTTGTGCAGGCGGTGCCAGTGACGAAGTTGATGATTTCTTGAAAAAGCTTCATGATCAGATCCACATCTCTGGAGCACTGGGAAGGGCAACAGGAAGAAATATCTACCAGAAGCCCCTTGACGAAGCTATCCGCATGTGTAATGCTATCTATGCCGTAACCATCGAGGATGTAACCGTTGAAGAAGCTCTGAAATTCAAAAAATAAGAGTAACTCTAAGAGTAACTCTAAGTTTGAGAACTGAAGATCAGTTGTGCCTATGGTTTTAACACTTTCTTTATTCCGTTAGGCCTACGTTTTTAATACTTCTTTATTTCATTAAACATTACTTATTAGCTTGGAAAGAGTTTCGTTAAATATTACTTATTAGCTTGGAGAAAGTTTATTTGCGAGTCGAGACCTTTTCTCTGCTCTTATTATCATGTCCAGGCCTTCCTGCATAAGTTCCTCTGCTCTTTTCTGATTTTTTGCTTCGGCAAAGATTCGGAAGATTGGTTCTGTGCCAGAGGGACGCATCAGAACCCAGCCGTCTTTATACCATATTTTAACTCCATCAGATGTGTCGATTTTGTGCCCAAGTCCTGACGCTTTATTTTTCACGATTTCCATAATAGCATGCTCATTTTTAGCAGGCACTTTGGTCTTTTCGTTAAAGTAGTGAGGTACACTTTTTTCAAGATCGGAAAGCTTTTTTCCACTTGCCAGGATTTCAAGGACCTTGGCACAACCCATTGCTCCGTCTCTGCAGTATTGGTGTTTGGGGAAGATAAGACCTCCATTACCCTCGCCTCCGAAGACTGCATTTACTTCCATCATCTTTCGGACAACGTTTATGGAGCCTACAGCAGTCCAGTATAGTTCGACACCTTCCTCTTCTGCGACATCGACCATTCGCTGAGAAGAACTAACGGGGGTCACTAAAGGACCTTTTTCATGTTTAACCATATATTTTGCTATCATAGCAAGCAGAACGTCATCGTTTACGAACTGCCCATTTTCGTCCACGAATACTACTCTATCCGCATCTCCATCTTGAGCTACTCCCAAATCAGAGCCTGTCATTTTTACAAGATTAGTAAGTTCGGTCAGGGCTTCAGGTAAGGGTTCGGGATTTCTCCATGGGAATGTTCCATCAAGCTGGGCTTCAAGGGTTAAGACCTGACAGCCCAGTTCCTTGAGTAGGAAAGGAAGAGTAAGGGAACCTGCTCCACAGCCTGTGTCTGTAACCACTTTGAACTTATGGCTGCGGATAGCTTCGGCATTTACAGATTTAATAATATTTCTTACGTAATATTCATTGACTCCAGGATCGATTCTGAAGCTGCCGGTTTTTTCCCAGGATACAATGGAATATTTTCCGGAACGATAGATTTTCTCTATATCTTTTTCTGCGTCTCTTGAAAACTCCGAGCCATCTCCTGCAATAAACTTGATCCCGTTATATTGTCTGGGATTATGGGACGCAGTTACAATGATTCCGGCATCTGCGAAGTCGCGTACATAATACAGGATAGCAGGAGTAGGGACTATCCCTACATCGATTACACTCAGGCCTGTCGAAAGAGCTCCGGCAATTGCGGCAGACTTCAGCATCTGGCCCGATATTCGAGTGTCACACCCTATGGCAACAGTGCCTTTAGACTTCATATATGTACCAAGGCATCTGGCTAAATTGACTGCCAGTTCAGGAGTTATATATTCATTGGCGATACCTCGTACGCCGTTTGTTCCGAATAATACCATTTAAATCTCCCCCACTAGATTTAAGCATAAATTGCACTGTTCTGGAAAGTTAATCCCTATTAGATGAGTTTTTGTATGTTTTGTAGAAATTCATAAGTTAGATTTTTACATTTTTTCTATACTTTTTATACTCATTATCTTATAAAATAACTCATTATATACTCCTTCAATAAGTCGATTTGAAAAAGGCACTTAGAAAATTATAAAATGAGACTTCTATATCGAGATTGGAAAGCTCGATATCGGGAAGCAAAGACTTATAATTTGTCCTGTAGTTTTCAATAAATTTCCTTGACTCTTCCAACCTGACCATCTGTTAACTGCACTTTTATTCCGTGTGGATGAGTTGAAGAGTTGGTTAAAATTCTTTTCACAATACCTCGGGTAATTTTTCCGGTTCTCTGGTCTGCTTTTAAAACAATTCCTACATTCAGCCCTTCTTTAATATTTGCTCTGACAGTACCGTTGTTCATGGCAGAAGGTAAATCTGGAGTTATATAAAGGTGTACGTTTGAAAAAATAAATTTGAATTTAAAAAGTACAACCTTACTATTGTATCCTGGTCGTTCTTGTCCCGCTCGCGGAGCGAAGCGGCTTTTCTTAGTGAAAAACGAACAAAACAAGAAATGATCTGGTGTGTTGGTGCTCTGTTTGCTTTTGCGGATTCGATTGAAGCAAAAGTCACAGCGGCAAGAGAAAAAACGGAAAAACTAAGGCAGTCCATTCTTGAAAAAGCATTTTCCGGTCAACTTGTTGAGACAGAGGCTGAAATTGCAAGAAGAGAAGGCAGGGATTATGAGACGGCGGAGGTTTTGCTTGAGAGGATAAAAGCAGAGAAAGGGAATAAAAAGAAAAAACGATAATATTGCTGCTTTTTCGGATTTAATTTATTTCTTCCTTTTTTCTTCGGAAAGGCCGCCCGCTTCGCGGTCGTTGAGTATTCGGGGACCTAAAAAGCTATACATATCTGCGGTTCAAAAACTCAAAATTAAATGTTTTCTAAACTCTGGTTGCCAGAGTTTCTAAGATATTAAAAAATACAGCCAGTAATTTTATGCTCAGACTCATATTCATAATCATGTTCAGAATCATTTACTTGTAGAGACAGAGGCTGAGATTACAAATTTCTGGCTTACACCTTATGAAAAATTCGGGATATTATATAACCATAAACTATGGAATCACCGAGAATTTCGAACATGTGGTATGGAGCGACCTGGCTGAATGCATTTGCCTGTGTGAGGCTTGAAAGGAGCGGTATGAAGGCGCCTGGAATAAATAGTAGAGTTGCAGCCACTTTGAAATTCAGGTTCTTCTGCTTTTTCAGGCTGGCAAAAACTGCTGCAAGGACAATGGCATATATTGCGCCTCTCACTAGCTCAAGCGGGAACATAAGTGAGAAAGAGGGGACTGAAAGGCCATTCTGAGGGTTTGTGTATATGGGGATTACGAAAGGTGATATGATGAGACCGAATGTTAGGTACACTGGAAAATAGACAAGGGATGCGGCTATAATACGCAGTACATAATGGTCATTTGTTTTTACGTGTTCACGGATGTCATTTATCAGAGTTATGTTGCCTTCAGGTTTGAGAATATAGATTGCAAGAGCCGTTTGGATTAAGGTGGTCAATAACGAAACTATGATGGCGGCTACCAGAGTAAAAGTTGTATTGAATACATCTGTGAAGAAGTATGCCTCAATGAAGTTGTTAAGGCTCGCGACAACAAACAGCGTAATGCATGTCAGAAAGTACGCGTCCCTTTTCCTGAGGTTGAGTTTAGGTATAAACCATGTAAAGTAAAATGCGAGAATTATTGAACTTAATATAGCAATCGTGAATGTTTCCCTATTAATATTGCCTTTTGTAATTAAGTGCTGAATACAGGCTATGGCCGCAAAAGCAATTGATAGGATTATGACTTTTTTGTCCATAATATGCTTCTTCCCGATGCTCCTTTTATTACTTTCTGGTGCATCGATTCCAGATTACATCCATAAACCCAAACTTCAAAATCCGTATACGATTAACAAATTACTCACAAAATAATGGATCTACGTGAGAATCGAAGCACTAAACTTATCGATATATTTGCTGATTTGTCATATAAAAGTGGTAACTCTATGAAATTACTTTTTAGATATAAGCGGTAGAGAAAAAAGAAAAACTATGTCAGTCCATTCTTAAAAAGGTTTTTTCTGGGGAGCTTATAGAAACAGAGGTTGAGATTGCCAGAAAGGAAGGCAGAGATTATGAAAACGCGGGGTTTTGGACTCTGGTCCAAAATCCAGTGATTTTTGTATTTTTTGATTGAAAATCTGAATTAGCAAGAAAAATCTGGTTTTCATTAAAATCAATATTCGATATCTAAAGACCTCAACCCCAAAGTTGTATTACAAGGATTGTGACCAATTACAAAATCTAGTGATTTTGAATTTTACATTCATCACTAGATTTTGGTACTGAGTCGGGTTTTACTTGAAAGGATAAAGAAAAAGAGATAAAAGCGGGAAGAAACGATAATATTAATGTCTTTTTTGCGTCCTGTCTTTTTTAATACTTTTTTAATTAAATATAATCCAATTCAACTCAGTTATACTCTGAACCAGAATTAAAAATTATAAATAAAGAGTATTTATTTAATAACTTTACTAAATATATTAAAATTTGACCAATGATACATTTATATCTAAATATATCTAATTTCCTTATATAAAAGCCAGTAGACATACATTCATCAAAAGTACGAAGATATCTTATAAGGGTTCGATGCGCAATAGAAATAGGAGTTTTTTTCAATGGCGGAGATTCCTTCCCAAATATCTTTTTCGACGCTTATTTCTCACACTTTTCCTGGCGTATTTGCCTCTATTGGTATTTTTTTGATGCTTTATACACAGTTTTCAGACCCTATAAGTAACTTATTTTCTTTATTGCAAGAAAAGGATAACATTTGGGCATCTTTCATAGGGGCAGTTGGTAGTCTTATTTTCTTTGGAACCATTACAGGAATCATCATAGATGCTCTATCTCATGTGATCATAAAATTATTATATTATAACTTCTGTCCGGACAACCAATCGAAGGTTCAAATTGAAAATGCACTAGGTTCAATAGAAGAACTGATAAATATATTAATGTGGTTCCTAAAACTTGCTTTAAACATAATTGTATTTGTGGTTACGTTACCTTTTTATGGATGGGCAAAAAATAAGTGCCAGGAAATTGAGAGGAAGGAAAAATGTTTTTTCAAAGATAAGAAAAATAATAAAGCTAGTTGGTTTTATTACATGGGATTTCTATCTCTTGATAAGTTTAAATATATAGATGAAAATTATTATTGTTATCAAGAATGTATGTTTAATTTATCACTTTCTTTCTTATTTTCCTCAATAGCTTCTACTAAATTTTTAATTTTTTTAAAATATAATATAAAATTAGTCTTTATGATACAGATTTCTTTTATAATATTATTTTACATTTGCTTTAATTTAGGATTGTATTTTTTCATAACTTTGAGATTGAATCGAATAGAATTTATAAAAGGTGCTACAGGTTATTATTAATACGTAGAACAAGTGAAAAAAGAGCCGAAGATCTTGATATGTGAATTCAATCTCAAATTCTAAATAAGTTTTTCCGGTAAGTCTGTTGAGATAGAAACTAAGATTGCAAGAAGGAAAGGTAGGGATTAGTAGACGGCGGAGGTTTTACTTGAGAGAATAAAAGCAGAGAAAGGGAAAATAGAGAAAAAACGATACTATTGTTTCTTCCCACTTTCCGCAGATGTTCTATTAATTTTCACAATTTTTTCTGCTATCGTTTTTTCTGAAAACTTTTCAGTTGCTTGAACATATATTTTTGAAATCTCCTACAATTTTCGACCTTTTGCCTTCATTGAAAATTTCCAGCACACATTTCCGAAGCTTCAGTTGAGATGATAACTGCAGATTTTTCTAATAATTCTCCAAAAACGATAACAAGAAAAATGTTATTTTTTTGAAGACATTTGCGGAAGGTCGGTTCTTTTCTGGATTTAATTTTTTTCTTTTTTTCTTCGGAAAGGCCGCCCGCTTTGCGGTCGTTGAGTACTCGGGGATCCAAAAAACTATACATCTCTGCGGTTCAAAAACTAAAAATTAAATTTTTTTTAAACTCCGGTTGCCAGAATTTCTAAGATATTAAAAAATCCAGCCAGCAATTTTATTCTCAGAATCATGTCCATAATCATTTAATACATTGAATAATCATTCATTCTATTGAATGATCAACGAATTCAGTAAAGTTGTTGGAAACAAAATCCTGGGATGGTTTCTTTCTCATCCTACTGCTCCGGTGAACATAAATGAGCTTGCCCATGAACTTGAGATCTCATCCGGCAGCGTTAAGAGGTTCGTCGATTTGTTTTATAGAGTAAATTTAGTAAATATAAAAAAAGTTGGTGCAGTGAATATGTTTACTCTTAACAATTTCAGCTATTGAGTGTGTTTATGTTCAAATATAATGGTCTGATGCTGTTGATTTTTCAGTTTAACTGCAAGTCCCAACTTTCTGCTGTTAAAAAAGGATTTAATCTTCGACCAGATTTACATTTACGGCTAAACAAACCTTATTTTTCAGTTTTTTTATCCAACAATGAACTATTGAAAGGTGAACTAAAAAATCTCCTGCGACTTTAGCGGGATTCAAACTATTTTTAACCAGTAATACGGCTTGAAGTCCATCTGCTCATTTTTGTTGCAAGAATGACATATAGCTGTGGCAATATCAGAAGTAGTAAATATTTTCAAACATATTACTATATAAATATATCTACTTTATATATTAATGTTGCATTAAAGTAGAGGGTACTATAAGTAGAAATGTATAAAAGGAGAATAAAATCAAAGCTCGAATATATAGAAAAAGATAAAATACAGGAAGTTCTTAAAAGATCGTTTCCAACCACTGGCAGGACTATTTCTCATGAAAATTGTTATAGAGACCCCAAAATACAGTTTCTGGAAATATAATAAAACCGAAAAAGGCTATGAAAAGGCTTTCTTTTCCCCATTGCTCACAATTTTCAATTACGGCTTTGTAGAGGGAACGAAAAGCGCGGACGGCATGGAAGAAGATGTGGTAGTGCTGGGGCCCCACATGCCGAGAGGAAGTACACTTAAAAGGGACACTTTTGACGGTATTGTAAAATTTCTGGATGATTCGATAAGGGACGATAAGAAAATCGTATACATCAGCGGATTTCACTCTCCTGTCCTGCTTGCTTATTACTTCAGGCTTTATGCTCTTTTTAAGATCTTCCTGTATGCTTTCCGTGAGAGAAGAATTGCAACGTGCAGGTTTGAAGGAATTGAATTCCGAAAATTGCGCTGAACTTCTCGGACCCCTGGCGAATCTTGACTTAGCTAATCCTTACTTTTTATAGAGCCTATCCCAAAGCTACTTTATTCTTAGTGCCCGCAACGAAATAACCTATGCAACATAAAATTATGTTTGAAATAAATAGTTAAGCTTGTTTGCGAAAATACTTGAGTACAGTATAAAAACGTGTCTAAGTTATTTCGCTACGAGTACTTAATCGTTGGGAATTTTCAGAATTGTTTTCATGATCATGAGCTCGATTGATTATTCGAGATACAAGGCCCAGGAAGCAAATTTCGAGTTTTGGGATGAGCTCATAATATATTTGAGATTGCTTATTGAAATAATATCTTATGTGAGATTTGATGGAATGCAATATCAACTCTTCATTTACAAAAGAACCTAATTCAACAGATTCTGTTAATTAATACATTATGTTCTTACAAAAAACACATTGCATTGACACATTATTTAGAAGTAAAATGAAAAATGTCAAAAATCAATACACGCAAAAGATAAATTTGAATTGTCTAAAGAAAACTTGACTTGATTCTGTCAAACCTTTGTAATGTTTACTCAAACATCAAAATAGGTTATAATGTTTATAGCTCAATCCATGCCTTTATAAATATTATTTCGTAAGCTTAAATATCACTTAATGTCATAACCAATTTCATGCCAGATAAAAAATGTTTTATTATTATGCCAATTACCACTCCTCTAGAATTAGTTTCCAACTTTAAAGATGATAGTAAACATTTCTTACATGTCATGGAGTGTTTATTTATGCCTGCAATCGAAAAAGCTGGATTTGAACCAATTTTACCAATTACTCAAGGTTCAGAAATTATTCAAGGTCATATTATTTCTAACATTGAATCTTCAGACCTAGTCTTATGTGACATGTCTATCCATAATCCAAATGTCTTTTTTGAATTAGGAATTAGAACTGCTTTAAATAAGCCTGTCTGCTTAGTCAAGGATGACATTACAGAGAAAGTACCTTTCGATACTGCTGTTATAAACTACCATACATATTCGCACGATCTATCAAGTTGGATTGTAAAGCAGGAGATTGAAAGATTAGTAAACCACATTAACGAAAGTTTCAGTAAAAGTGGCAACTGCAATTCATTATGGAAATACCTTGGTTTTAAGTCGTTTGCAACACCACCAGAAAGATTAAGCGGCGATTCTGAAAAACTTGAGTATTTAATTATGCAAATTGATGCAATGAGGAAACAATTAAATGAATCATCAATTAAACCAATTTACGAATTACCTAGAGAAACGGCTTATACTCTTTATGAAGGAAGACCTCAAAACGTTGCTTTAGAAGAATTTGAAGACGCAGAGATTACTGTAGACTATGCACAAAAATTACTTTTAAAATATGGAGCGTCGATAATCAAATGGTATCTGAATAAGGGAGATTCAAATCTTAGAGGCCATATATCCATTTACTACAGAGGCACTAATAAAGGGATAATTCCTAAAGATATTATTAAAAAGCTCAGTGATTTTTCTGCTCAGTATGGATTTTCGATTGAAATGTTATATCAGACATCACTGTTATAATGCAAAATCAAGTGCGTTAAACGTCATTGTTGTAATTTTAATTTTAGAAAATTATGAGTTTGCTGCTATTGTTTTTGTATATCAAGTGTACAAATTCTATAGATCTACTTTTTAAACATCATTCTATATTCAGCAGGTCGACATTTAATTTTTAGTAATTTTTGATGATGGCGATTTTAAAATAAGATCTAATAATTGTGTGGAGTTTTAAGGCTTACAATGACCAAATATTAATTTCTTGTACTAAACTTTAATAATAGCTGATCCCAAAACTCAAAATTATTTCTCTTAATGTCGGATCCCGATTTTCTAATCACGAAAATAGTTTTGAAGTTTTACTAATTTGAGAGTAAAGTTGGTTTTGGGATAGATTTTAAAATAATATTTTAGTGGTTATAGATTTAGTGAGAGTCAAGCCGCAAGTTAAAAATTTTAAATTTTATAAATAGTGATTCATATCCTAATAATGGCATCGGAAAAATATTTTAATTTTTAATGTTACCCGCCGAAAGTAGAATCATGGTTTAAACTTACATATTAAGCATTTAACGGTTTAATGCTACCGTTTCTTAGTCAAATGTATGAGTCCGCTCCCAGTTGTAGGATCAAGTTTAATTTCAATACACGCTCTAAGAAACTAGATAACTATAGTATATAATAAAGTTATTCGATCTTAGTTTTCTCGTAAAACTTAGAAAAATACTAATAATTTAAAGAAGCTTAAAAAAAAGGTGCTTTAAAATGCCTTTTCATGTGATGCTTATCCCGACCCTTGGTTGTCCTGCTAACTGCAGCTACTGCTGGAGTTCCGAAGAAAAGTCCCCGATAATGAGTATTGAAACTATAAAAGAAGTGGTTGAGTGGCTTAAAACTTTTAGAGGAGATGCTGTAACTTTCACTTTCCACGGTGGAGAACCACTCCTGGCAGGAGCAGAATTTTATCGGGAAGCATTGCCTCTTCTGGTTGAAGGTTTGAGTTCCAGGAAAATCGCGTTTGCAATACAGACAAACCTCTGGAAAATGACCCCTGAGATAGCCGAAATTTTTGCGGAATACGGGGTTCCGATAGGTTCCAGCCTGGATGGTCCAAAGGAACTTAATGACCTGCAGAGGGGAAAAGGATACTACGATAAAACCATGAGAGGCTATGAAATTGCCAGGGAACATGGGCTTAATGTGAGGTTCATTACCACTTTCACTTCTCATTCCGTAAAACAAAAGGAAGAAATTTTTAATTTTTATCTTGAGAAAGGATTGACACTCAAACTCCACCCCTGCCTGCCTTCTTTAAAAGGTGACAATCCTGATAAATGGACTCTTGCTCCTGAAGAGTACGGAGAATTATTAATCTATCTTCTGGATAAATATCTGGAAAACCTGGGCCGGATTGACGTTATGAACATCGATCAGCTGTGCAAATGCGTATTCACAGGCAGGGGAACGGTCTGCACCTATGTTGACTGTATGGGAGATACCTTTGCAGTCGGCCCTGAAGGAAACATATATCCCTGTTATCGCTTTGTTGGGATGCCTGAATATGTTATGGGCAATGTTTATGACCGTCCGACAATGGCAGACCTTGCCCAGTCCGAAGCCTGGAAGCAGATGCACCGGTATAAAGAATATGTGGACACTGCATGCAACAAATGCGCCCATATCAAATATTGCAGAGGTGGATGCCCGTACAACGCAATAGTGCCCACGAATGGTGAGATTAAGGGTGTAGATCCTCACTGCACCGCCTACAAGATGATTTTTGATGAAATAAACAAGCGTGTCAATGAGGAAATGTTCGGTGGATCCTCAGGAATGGACAATATGTTTATGCCCCAGGCAATGAAACCTTCAAAACCAGGAATAATGTCTCTCATGCTTAAGAAACTCTGAAAAAAACTCAAAACATATGGAATCTATGAACTGATCACACTTTTAATTGCCAGTATTTTCGAGATCTATAGCTGGAAAATATATCTATTATATATATATTTAATTTTTGAGCTGTTGAAAAAAATTAAAAAAAGCAGTAAACAAATCGAATACAGGGCAACTTAAAGGAAAGAACAACTGAAAAATAACTTTGCTTTTCCGAGTATTTTGATTATTTTTTTCAATCGGTATATCAGGGATCTGTAGTTTTATTCCTGTGCTTTTTTCTTTTACTGTTAGGGACCTGAAATCCATGTTACCTGTATGTTGTTAGATAATTGACTCGACACTAGGGGGCAAAAAAGATTTATAAACATGAACAGGTATCTCATAAAAAATATTGCAACTTTATATAAGCTAAAATAAAAAAGAAGACTTTATATAAGCTAAAATAAAAAAGAAGACTTTATGTAAGCTAAAATAAAAAAGAAGACTTTATGTAAGCTAAAATAAAAAAGAAGATAATTTTAGCGGTGTTATGAATGGAAAATAATTTAAAAATTGTAGCAATGCTTCTTGTTGTTGCTACTGTTGTCTTTGCAGCCGGCTGTTCCGAAAAGACAACAAATCAGGGAAACGAAAATTCAGGAAATGAAGTTTCAGGGAATGAAACCTCAGATGTTTCAAACCAGACCACTCCAGCAGTATCAGCAACGACTTCACCTGTTGGAAATGTAACCGAAAATGCCAACGAAACTGTTACGGAAGATAATAACACTGAAAAAACTGAAAATATAACAAAGCCTGTAATCAGGAAATCAACTTACGTAGCTCCGCATGAACCAAGTTCAGAGGCAAACCAGATAACTTATACTGTATATAACAACAGTGAAAATAATACACCAGCTGTTTCAAATCAGGGTACTCTGAAGATTATATCAAGTGGAACAAACACAACTACAGAAAATACAACTCAGGAAAACACGACTGCAACCAGTGATCTCCTGCGAAAACAGAAGATAGCTCAGAATCACACATCTACTAATGGAACTGTAAGTGTCTGAACTACAAGCAACATACTAAAGCATCGTTAATAGCAGTGGAAAGAATTGTTGAACAAGTAAGAGCCTATTCGATAGGCGTTGTGAACCACTCTATTTTTTATAATTTTTTATAATTTTTTATATTATAATGGGTAATTTGCATAATAGGGACGATACCGGATGTATATAGATCTATTATGACTTTTACGATACGTCGTTATTGATTTTTCTCACAGGCCCTTATGTAAAGGATAATGTAATTTTTCCATTTTTATATTTTCTCTTGAAATTATTTCGTCTTTTAATATGTTTTATATCCTAAAGTTAACTTAAATTAAAGAAAATTTGGAAAAATATCTTAAGTCTAGACTTTTTGGTAATGGCTCTATATGAAAGACGAAAATTTCTTGGGGATAAAAGATGGAAAGTAAAACTGTATCAACAATACTGGTTACCGCTTTTTTGATTCCACTTTCATCTATGACAACGCTTAACAAAGTACGTAGACAACATACTCTCATAAGAGCTTTTGGAATAACGGCACTTGCGATTTTAGTACTGGTGGGAGTGGTAGGTGCAGCTCCATTTGCATATGTGACGAGTATAGGAATCGACACTGGAACTGTCTTTGTAATTGACACAGCAACTGACAATCTTACAGCCGTGGTGCCTGTAGAAGGCTGGGCTGGAGAAGCTGCAATCAATCCTGCAGGAACAAAGGTATATGTGACGGACTCATCAGGATTCAGTACCAATATCTTTGTAATTGACACAGCGACAAATAAGGTTGATGCAGTAGTAGATGTTGGAGGGTATCCAGTAGGAGTTGCGGTTAACCCAAAAGGGTCAAGGGTTTATGTGACGAAACGCTACAGTAGAGTGGATGATGACAGCAACAATGTTTCTGTAATTAACACAGTAATTGGCTCATCCACAAACACTGTAATGGACCCGGTTAATTTGGGGCTGAGTACTTATAACATTGCATTCTCACCAGATGGAAAAAAAATCTATGCTACGAACAATCGCAACAATACTACTTCTGTGATTGATGCTACTACAAACAAAATCATAGCCTCTGTGCCTGTAGGGGACTATCCGACTGATATTGCAGTCAGTCCAGATGGAAATCAGGTGTATGTGATTAATTCAGGCAGCAACACTATTTCTATAATTGATACAGCTATAAACAATGTTATAGGAAATGTGTCTGTAGGGGATGGGCCCAGTGATATTGCAGTCAGTCCCGATGGAACGAACGTCTACGTGACAAATTGGCGAAGTGACAATGTTTCTGTAATTAACGCAGCAACAAATACTGTTACAGCTACAATATCTGTAGGATCAACTCCTTTTGGAGTTGCAGTCACCTCAGATGGAAAAAAGGTATATGTGGCAAACTCTGCCGTCTACTCCAGTGACTACGAAGGTAATGTCTCTGTAATTGACGCAGCCACAAACAAAGTTACAGCAACTGTGAATACAGGAAAATATACTATGAACTGCCCTACTGGAATTGTCATAGGGCCATCTATAAGTTCTGACATGACTGATCAAAAAATAAAGGTAACCTCTTATGAAACTGGCCAGAGTACAATGGCGACTTTAAATGCAACTGGAGATCTCGGAGTTAAAGAAACGAATTTATCATCATCAGAAGAAAAAAATGCTGTCAAATTCAATAATTCAAACAGTGAGAGTATTAACGATAATAGTATTAACGATAATAGTAACAATAATTTTGAGTCTGATAGTGCTAATGGCTCAGATGGAAACGAATCGAGCAAAAGTAACTCTATTCCAGGCTTCGGATTATTTGCCGGTTTGGTCTGCCTGTATGCAGGACAGAAACTCAGGAAGAAGTAATGTGAGACTTAGATAATCGAAGTCGCTAGCAACTTGTACCTCAACCGCATAAGTTCTATCCTTTATTACTACGGGAGCGCAGAGGTTCACTTCATCCCCATTCTTTAGATTGAGGATGAAGTGAACCCTCGCCTCTTTTTGGTTTCGTTTAAACCTCTGTACCGTTGCTTCTTTGTAAAGTAGGTTTCTTAGTCTCATGGTTACAGAAGTTGGTAATGAAACTCTGCATCAAGAAAGTCTTGTAAATGGATACTTAACTATTCCCCAGAAACCGGGCGGGCGGCCCGAAGCATACCCCATCCTTTACAGGCTGTCCGACAATTACTTTCGGTAATAAACAAATTCCTTCTTTTTTGATTTAAAGGTCTTATTTG
>NZ_LZPK01000211.1:0-7232 GCF_001729375.1 Methanosarcina sp. A14
TCGGTAAAGGTCATTTCGGTGGATGTTCAGGATGAGATGCTTCAGATATTAAAGTGTAAAAGTGAGCGTGAAGGGCTTAGTTCTCGCATCGTTCTTCATAAAATTAGTTTTAAAGGTTTTTGATAAATCGATAGCATTAGGGAAATTAAATGAATTTTTGCGTTTACCTGCAGAAAGCAGGGTAAAGTCATAAATCTTGTTTGTGTCATATTTTTCTATGTACTTTTAATATATTAATAATCCGCAATATTCATATTTTGTGACAACTCTTTAAATATTCAAACTATATTTGTTACTTGTTTGTTACAGTCAGTTTTTGAGGGGGGACACTGTGATTAAAAATGTTGAATATAGAATTATTCTAATTTTTCTTTTATTAGTTCTGTTTTTACAGATATCAAATATGGCGGCTGCAGAAAAACCTGCGGAACAATGGAACAGGTCTTTTGGTGGAAATGGTGAAGATAGTGCCTGGTGTATTCAACAGACTTCAGACGGTGGGTATATAGTGGCAGGCACAACGGCTTCATACGGCAAAGGTATAGAAGGTTATCCGGATGCCTGGCTTATTAAGGTTGATAAAAGTGGGAATATGCAGTGGAATAAAACTTATGGGGGAACTTATTTTGATGAAGGATACTTCACCCGACAAACTTCAGACGGCAGTTATGTGTTGTCAGGTTACACATTTCCTTCTGGTTATGCCGAACCATGGCTGATCAAGACAGACAAAAAAGGAAACGAGATGTGGAATAGAGTATCTGATAATATTACTCATTGGGATTACCTTCAGTACAGGGCTGAACGTACTTCTGATGGTGGATACGTAATTGGCGGTATAGTCGAATATGAGATCGGAGAGCGGGATGATCTGGTTCTGGTCGATTATGATATTATGATAACTAAGTATGACATGAGTGGCAATAAGCAGTGGAACAATACCTTTGGCAAAAATCATAGTCTTGAAACATTGAACTTTCTATTAGATCCTGTTAAGCAGACTTCTGATTGCGGATATGTAATTGCCAGTGCTACTATCTCAAATCAATCAAGTAACTATGATATCTGGCTTATAAAGACTGACGAGTATGGTAAGGAGCAGTGGAATAAGACCTTTGGCGGACCTATGGATGACTCTGCTTTTTCTATCTCGCTTACTTCAGATAATGGTTATGTGTTGGCCGGAATGTATAATGACTCATGGACCCTTGAGACTGATGGTAACGCGTTCATAATGAAAACAGACAGTGAAGGTAATCAGGAATGGATAAAAGAATTCAGAAACTGTACGCTATATTCCGTTCAACAGACTTCAGATGGTGGATATGTAGCTGCGGGCGTTAAAAACGAGAACGCATGGTTAGTTAAGTTGTCAAGCGATGAAAAAAATGCTAAGTATGAAACCGGAAAAAATATCGAATCTGAGAATTGTGAAGATACTGAATTTGAGAATGGCAAGGATACTGAATCGGAAAATGGAAAAAGTATTGATTCTGGTAATACATTAGATAGCTTCTCTGCCCAGGTAAGACATTACATTTGCGATATATTCAGGGAGATATTCCAGTGGAACTATACTTAAAGGGACTACTATACTTGAAGAGGCTACTATACTTAAAGGGACTACTTAAAGGGACTACTTAAAGGGAAACTTTTCTTGAGAAAATCACATTCCTGTTTTTAATGCAGTGTTGCAAGCTTCAAATCTTTTAAAATTCCTGGGTATTATGTCTACTCCCCTTTTTCTGCTTTTCCAAACAAACTTTGGAGTATTTCGATCCATCAAGAGCAAACTTATTTCCAATTAACGCCAAGAAGGATAAGAATCCGTATTTTATTAAACAATGGCACGAAAAAGTTATATACATCGTTCAGAAGTTTTAGTCAAACCTCATTTTAACTCCGTATGCCGAGAATAGATCATTTTTCTATACAAAAAATGGCTATACTACTTTATGTCGGTTCTACATTACTAAAGTGTCCTTTGGTCATAATTTTATAATTAATATATTTATTTTATATTAATACCTACATGAAAAAAGCATATATAGTAATACATACAATAAATAATGTAACATTTAGATCTAAATTAAACTGTATGGTGGGTATTATGATAGAAACAGAACTTATGAGGATAGGTGTCTCTCTTCCAGATACCCTTCTGAATAAATTCGATGAAATCGTTGAGAAAAGAGGTTATTCTTCCCGCTCGGAAGGCATGAGAGATGCTATCAGGAGTTATATTTACCATTATGAATGGATAAACGACGTTAAGGGCTATCGTATAGGAACAATTGCGGTTATTTATGACAACAAGAGAAAAGACCTTGCAAATGTTTTAACAAATATCCAGCATAACTATTCTCACCTGATAAGATCTTCAGTGCATGTTTACCTTGATCGTGAAAATTGTTTTGAACTAATTTTTCTCAATGGAAAAGGTGAAGATATTGCAGAACTTACTGAATCTATAATAGCCTTGAAAGGAGTCAAATTTTCAAAACTTACAACTATATCATTAAATAAATAATGAACTTATAGGTATATTTTGAGAAGTATACTCTGAGCTCATCCCAAAACCAGCTTTATACTAAGAACTGATAAGAATTTAAGACCTATTCCCGTGATCAGAAACTCATTGATTATTCTTAATTCCATATTCGGAGAAGCAGTTTTGAGTTATGGAATAGGTTCTCTTATAAACAAGTATATTCTTCCTTTTAAGAAGCATTGGCCTGGATGAGTTTTAAACTATTGAATACTAAGTAAAATAGGAAATTTTGAACTCAAATTTGAACGCGAAAACACCTGAAATTCCTCACCCGCTGCACATACAGGTAAAGAATTCAGGAGTTATGCGTTCAATTCACAGATTTAGGAGGCTTTTCTATTTTTGTCTGTTCGCTTAGACATAGATACATACGACAAACTGTTATTTAACACTTTTCATTACATTTGTGATATTTGATATTATTATATTGAAAACTTGTATTACTAATTTTAGGTCAACATTCAGGAAAAAACACTTTAACTTTTACAGTACCTGAGAAATATGAAGTTAATAACCTTAGTAGGACAGTGTTAACTAATTTATATTTAATAGTTTTCTTCTTTTTTGGTTCAATTGGGCTTGACAATTTTTATAAGTTTAAAAAAATTTATTATATATTCTATGTAATTCCATGCTTTTTTACTACAATCAAGATTGTAACGGGGACGCGAACATATCCCCATTGCTTGTAGGGGTGCGCCAGCGCAACGAGAGTAACAATATTCTCAAAATACAAAAATAGGCAAAGAATTTCCTAAATTACTTAAAGATAAATATCCTTCTCTTTTTGAAGACAGAAAATATTGAAGTACTATCACCAGGGCACTTCTCATGAATACTTTCTTGCAAACTTAACATAAATCTACTAAAATATATTAAAGTAGATAATTATTTATATGATCGACATGATCTAGCCCTCCATCACATGATTAAAAGTTCAAACTCCGCATTTCTTGCAGTATACCGATGTTTTTTTCTCCTTCTTTTTGGGGATCAGTTCCTTGCTTAACAGGCTTTTATTTACGCTGGTTTGTAGAGAAAATGATTATTCCGAACTGAAAGTATTAAAGACAAACAGATCAAAAATTAAACGTAAGAACGCCATACAATTCAATATCTATGAACGCAATCTACTAAATATAAACTTTAAAACCGGTTATTTACTGATTAATACTTTCACTCCGCTATATTACTCTATTAATAAAAAGTCTGCATTCTGCTGTATGTATCGAAAAACGGGGTAGCATGAATCCGAAAATTGTCATATATATGAGGAGTGAAATCAACGTCATGTAATTATCACTACTTATTTATAATAATATATGGAATTATCTGCCTGAAAAAAATGGCTCGATAAATAAATATAAACTTTAGGTTTTTCAAAAAAGTTTCTTAAAATTCATAAATTCATATCATTTCTGGATTTTTTAGAGATCTAACTTAAAAATCCAGAATTTACTTTAATCTAAAATCCAGACTTTATTCTGACCTTAAATTTTCATCTAACCGATTCAACTGGACAAAAACCCGAGAGAAGGAAAATGAAAAATATTATTATTAAAGGGGCACGGGAACATAACCTGAAAAACATCACGGTAGAACTCCCGCGGGACAAATTAATCGTTATTACAGGGGTATCAGGCTCAGGGAAATCCACCTTGGCTTTTGACACGGTTTATGCAGAAGGACAGCGGCGATATGTTGAGTCCCTCTCGGCTTATGCGCGGCAGTTCCTAGGGCTTATGAACAAGCCGGATGTGGACAGCATCGAGGGCTTATCTCCGGCAATATCCATTGAACAGAAAACGACCTCGAAAAACCCCCGAAGTACAGTCGGGACAGTTACCGAAATTTATGATTACTTGAGGCTGCTTTTTGCAAGAGTCGGCACCCCTTACTGCCCAACCCACAACATAAAAATCGAGTCTCAGTCTCCTGAAAAGATTGCGGACAGCCTGAGCAGAGAATGTGAAGGTATGGTTACCATTCTTGCGCCTATAGTCCGCCAGAAGAAAGGGACATACCAGCAGCTTTTCCGAGAACTGAACAGCGAAGGCTTCACCCGGATGAGGGTAAACGGCGAGATTCACAGGACTGACGATGAGATTACCCTTGACCGATACAAAAAACATGATATTGAAGTCGTGGTTGACCGGCTGGACCCTTCAGAAGACCGCTCAAGGCTTGTTGAAGCATGTGAAAATGCTCTAAATAAGGCAGATGGACTCTTAATAGCAGTTGATTCGGAAGGAAAAGACCACCTTTATTCCTCGAATATGGCCTGTCCTGTCTGCGGCATGGCTTTTGAAGAACTCCAGCCCAGGATGTTTTCTTTCAACAGTCCTTTCGGCGCCTGTGAAGCCTGTAATGGCCTCGGGATCAAGATGGAATTCGACCCTGACCTGATTATTCCGAATAAAACTCTCTGTATTGCAGACGGCGCAGTCGCTCTGTACAGAAATTATCTGGACAGTTACCGAAGCCAGCACCTTGCAGCTGTGGCAAAACATTTCGGTTTTGACATATTTACTCCCATTGAGGACCTCACAGATGAGCAGTATAATGCTCTCATGTACGGCTCGGACGAACTTATGCAGTTCAATATGAGCATGAAGAACGGGGATGCACACTGGTCTCATAGGGGCACCTGGGAAGGGTTGCTCCCGCAGTCCGAGAGACTGTACAGCCAGACAAAATCCGAGTACCGCCGAAAAGAACTTGAAAAATTCATGCAGGTTAAACCCTGTCCAAAATGTGAAGGCAAGAGACTGAAGGAAAAAGTGATTGCAGTAAAGTTCGGCGGGAAATCCATTATAGATGTATCCAATCTCTCAATTCTGGAGTGTATCCGGTTTTTCGAAAACGTGGAGCTCTCGGAAAAGGAAAAAGAGATCGCAAAACAAGTCTTAAAAGAAATTCGCTCCAGGCTCGGCTTTTTAGAGCATGTGGGGCTCGGCTATCTCACCCTTTCGCGAGGTGCAGGTACTCTCTCAGGCGGAGAAGCACAACGAATCCGGCTAGCTACTCAGATTGGCTCAAACCTCATGGGAGTGCTCTATGTGCTTGACGAACCTTCAATAGGACTGCACCAGAGAGACAACGAGCGGCTTATCCAGACTCTCCAGACTCTGCGGGATCTTGGAAATACTCTGATAGTCGTGGAGCACGATGAAGATACTATTCGGTCTGCTGATTATGTGCTCGATATAGGGCCAGGTGCAGGCGTTCATGGGGGTTATGTGGTAGCCGAAGGCACACCTGAAGAAATTGAACAGAATCCGAAATCTCTGACAGGCCAGTACCTTTCAGGAGAAAAACAGATAAAAACGCCTGCCCTTCGCCGGCACAGCGATGCATTCATCAGGCTTAAAGGGTGCAGGGCGAACAACCTGAAGGACATAGATGTGAATATTCCCATAGGGGTCCTGACCGTGGTTACAGGGGTCTCAGGGTCCGGAAAATCCACATTAATTTATGAGACCCTGTACAAAGCCCTGATGAAAAAGATAAATAAATCAAGTGTAACCCCAGGGGACTATGACGAATTGGTTTTCGATTCCGAGATCGACAAGGTAATCGTTATTGACCAGAGCCCTATCGGCAGGACTCCTCGCTCAAACCCTGCCACCTATACCAAGGTTTTTGATGCCATAAGACAGGCTTTTGCCGAAACAAAAGAAGCGAAAATCAGGGGTTATAAAAATGGGCGTTTCTCCTTCAATGTAAAAGGAGGGCGCTGTGAAGCCTGTCAGGGAGAAGGACTGATAAAAATCGAAATGAATTTCCTGCCTGATGTATACATCGAGTGTGAGGAATGCAAGGGTAAACGCTACAACCGTGAAACTCTCGAAGTAAAGTACAGGGGCAAATCGATTGCTGAAGTCCTGAACATGACCGTTGAAGAGGCTGCCGAGCACTTTGAAAACATCCCTTCAATCAAACGCAAACTCGATACTTTAATAAGAGTCGGGCTGGGCTATATCAAACTCGGCCAGAGCTCAACAACGCTTTCCGGTGGAGAAGCCCAGAGGATCAAGCTGACAAGGGAACTCTCCAAAAAGTGTACCGGAAAGACCATTTACCTCCTTGATGAGCCCACAACCGGACTTCACTTCCATGATGTCAAAAAACTCATCGCAGTTCTTAACAGGCTTGTGGCAAAAGGAAACACTGTGGTTGTAATAGAACATAACCTGGATGTAATCAAATCAGCAGACTATATCATTGATCTGGGTCCCGAAGGCGGGAACGCAGGCGGAGAAATTATTGCCGAAGGAACTCCGGAGGAAGTGTCCACAGTTCAGGGAAGCTATACTGCACGCTTCCTTGCTCCTAAACTTTCACAGTCATATCTCGACATGTCGGGAGAAGAACCTGTTGAAGCTGTTTTTGAAGAAGGGGAAGAGTTTGAGACCGATTATGAAGATCTTAATGACGATCAGAATGAAGAGGATTCTGAAGATTTTGAAGAAGAGTCGGAGGAAGACTCCGAAGACTCCAGAGGTTTCAAGCACAATAAACATAGAGCCAACAATGCATTTCAAGAGCAATTGATTTAAAATGTTTTTTAATATTTATTTGGTAAATTTAAGCCGGTTTAATCTAATTTAAACCCGATGAAAGCCTAATTAAGCTGATTAAACCAATTAAATTGATCAAATTGACTAAACTGACTAAACTG
>NZ_LZPK01000212.1:0-8273 GCF_001729375.1 Methanosarcina sp. A14
TGGAATATCCTGGTTTGAAAGTGCTATGAAAATTAGAAGAGTGGCAGTGACAGAATACTTAAGGAATCCCCAATACACGTTAAATTAATTCAAATATTTGAAAGTTTGGAAAAAACAATATGCTAGGAGCCAACTGCGTAACTCCTACGGTTTATAAAACAGATTGACAAAACCGATTGTAATACTGACTGATAAAACTAATTACCTAAAAGGAAAAAGAAAATTGGAATAAATAGATTATTCCAACTAGTTACCGTTTTACTCTTCTACTTTAATTGCCTGGTTCGGGCACGCCTCTTCGCATGCACCGCATTCCACGCATTCGTCATTGTCGACTACTGCGATTCCCTTCTCTTCATCAAGAGTAATTGCATCATTGGGGCATTCATCGACACAGGTTCCACAGCCGGAACATTCATCTGCATTAACTGTTGCTGGCATATTTATTCACACTCCTTTTTGATTGCTCGATATATACGGAAATTAAATGGGACGTTTTTGAAACTTCCATAGGATATCGAAAAGTTTGGTCATAACGCCATTGACAAGACAAACATAAAAACTTATCGCTTTTTAGTAAAAGGAATCCTTCTAAAATCAAGATGGAGTTAACCATCAGGCAGCTAGAAAATCTTATTGAAAGTTATAAATTAAAGGAAATATTGAAAAAAATTTATTTAACACACTGAATCGTGCATGGCAATTCCAGAAGCGGTCAGGCGGTACATCCCGTCTTCGAGTTTCAGAAGGCCTTCTTTTAGCAGGAAATCCATATGAAACTTAAAAAAAAAGTCATTTAATCCTGATTCTTCCTTTAGCTGTTCTTCAGTCTTTCCAAAGATTCCAACAATCCGGAGGAGCTTTCTTCTTTCAGGACTTACGGAAATCTTTTCCATCATCATGTGTTCCAGTTTGACAGCTTCGCCTTCAGTCGGCTCTTTTTTGTTTTCGAAATAAGCATCAAGTTCATCAATTTCCTCGCTCATTTTAAAACTCCATTATTTTTTTGTATTTATTAATATCAACTCTTTTTTAAACAGTTCCGAAAAGGATAAGTGTGATTGCAACACTCTAAGTTAAGTCACAGGTTTCTACCGTAGCTTTAAGGTTGCAAGTTTAGCTTTAGGTTAATTTTGAGTTCAGCCTTGAGTTTAGTTTTAGGTTTATTTTGAGTTTAGTTTTAGGTTTATTTTGAGTTCAGCTTTAGGTTTATTTTGAGTTCAACTTTAGGTTTATTTTGAGTTCAGCTTTAGATTACTTTAAGTTTAACCTAAACTATTTTTAATCATCTTTCCTATATATATTAACCTTGCATATTTGTTCATTTTCATGTTCACCATGACTCTCAGCGTGAGCATTAGTATCATGCTCATGAACCTCTTTTTCGAAGATAAAACCTGATTTCTCCAGATTTCCTTCAATAGTACTTTCAATTATCTCTACGAGTTTATATTTTGGGACCTTTGTAATTGCGGAAAGCAGTCTGAGTTCTATGTTCGCATTTTCCCGAGCAGGAAGAAGCTCTACCTGAGGCACTTCTTTAGATGAGGTTATGCTGCCCTTAACCGCAGATTTTGGAAGTTTCATGGAAAGCTTTACATGCCCTATAAACTCAGGATTAAGTTCCCGAACCCTATCCTGAATGGTCTGAAGGTTTTCTTCTACGAAATGTACACTTTCTTCAGGACTGAAATCCCGTGATCCAAGGGTATAGAGAGCTGAGTAAGCCGAAACTTCAGAAAGTTCAATGGAGTTTTTCTTTTCCTGGGGAGGCTTTTTAAATCCCGGCACAGTGAGATGGAAAAGCAGCTTTTCGAATTGCTCATCTTCATGTTTTGCGGAAAATTTCAGAATCCGGGCTTCAGGGTTCATCTCATAGAGCATTTTCTCAGTAGCCAGGACAGTTTCTACAGGAGTTACATCGATCTTGTTTATGCAGAGAATTTCAGCATCTTTTATCTGCGTCTCTATAAACCTCGGGATCTCTTTTGCCTCAGTCCCGAACCTGCCAGGATCTACAAGGGTTACTATCGGGGCAAAGGAGAGCTCAGAGAGTCCCATTGTTTCGATTTCTTCTCGTATCTGACCAGGGAAGGCGATTCCTGTCGGCTCGATAATAACAACGTCAGGCATAAACTCTTCTTCAAGAGTCTGAAGGGTATACTGCATGCTTATCCTGAGTGTACAGCAAATGCAGCCGCTTGTAAGCTCCTTGGTTACAATTCCAGGTCTTGTAAGAATATCCCCATCAAGCCCAATTTCCCCTATTTCATTTACAATAATTGCAGTCTTCTTCCCTGCGTTACTGAGCTGTCTGATGATTTTCAGTATAGTGGTTGTTTTCCCGCTTCCGAGAAAACCTCCTATGATCATGACTTTCATGTCTCTCTCCTTTTTTCAATAATAAAATTGTTTTTTAGACGGTCAAAAAGCATAATATATTTTAATATATATAATATTGGTAGTGCCGCTCAAATCAGCAGAGTTGCTGATCAACCCATTTTAATAAACTGCTTTCCTGTAAGACTTTTCAAAAAACTGCTTGCCTACAAGCCTTTTAAATACAGGCTTGAGCGAAAACTCCAGTAACGACATAGTCGGCGTAATCAACCGGCACAACGGTTGTAGCACAACCATTTTGAAAAAAAGCTTGAGTGAAAATCTCAGCAACGACGTGATCATTATCGTAACAGTTGCATATCAATGGTTGCATATCAACGGAGCCAATTTATGGATTGAGAAACTGTTTTTCAATTACTGACTAGGATGAATTTAGAAAGTTTCTGTTTTTCTCCCGGCTGTACCTCGACAACATGCGACCTGAATCAAAAAGAGTTCCAGGGAAATTCAAATAAAAAACGAATTAAATAGGTTGTTTTCCATAGCAAGGGTGGTCGATATGATATGTCAGGTTATTCAAAAGAAAACCACCGATAATTTTTTAAAAAATCTTTTCTCTCTGTGGTCCCCATGACTTATCTGTTAACCCTGCATCTCCCAGAAACAGCTCGTTTTTCTCTTGATGGATGAGAGAATAGGCTCATAGTCAAATTGCGTGTCTCTAATCCTTAAAGAAGGGCTCAAAAAGTCTTATAATTAGCTAGATTTTAATTATTTGTTGAGGAGAAGAAAAAGCCTTAAACCTTTGCATCTCCCTCCTCAAAGTAGCATATTATAAAAGAACTTCTTACATTAAACGAAAGTTCAAAGATCCCTTTCTCCTCCTGTTATTTCTCTCTAAATTTCTTGTATCTTATTTTATCAACATCTTCTGAAGACTCCGGTCAATTTGTATGATTCTAAATAGAAACATTGAATTTATTTTTTAGATCGCTTCTTAAAAAAACTGAATATACTGAACGATGTCTTATGGTAAACCTTATTGTACACTGCTTTTTTTGGATTCTTTATAATTCCCGTTCCCTTTTTTCCATAAAATGGTACTACCGCCTTTTTTGCTTTGCGTTTTAATTTGCCTGTAGTCCTTGCTTTAATAGACTTTTTCAAAGATGGTTTTCTGAAACCGAATTTCATAAACTTCCACACCATTTAATTTTATTTCATAAATAAAATATAACACTAATATATAACTGATATAACTGGTTTACTTTTTCTCAATCCGAATAAATGCTATCAATAGAATACACAAAGTACTAAATGCTTCCAGTCCAGGCAAAAATGGTGTTTTACACTTTGCATAGACTTCTCTGATCTGTGATACCTTGAGCATTTGCCATTCAACTTTGTTTCTATTTACGGCATTAGTACTGTAATCAATGATATCAGATGGTATTTCTAGGTAATAGTGAATAGCTACCAACATGATTTTAATTTGAAAAAAGATTGCGTTCTCATCAAAGAACCTGGAAGTTCTGAGCGGCTTTAAGAGGTTTTGTTTCTATGGGAAGAGATACTGAGGTACTGGACTCACGGGTTGCGAGTTTTGGGTAATTCTCTTTCCGTTTTATCCCCTTACTTGTGGAGTATATATTAATGAATGGGGTGTTAAAGGGATGAGAACGCAGTTCATACTATGCGCTTACCATATATAATATTTTTAGCACAGAATATTATGTAATTATATTGATATTAACATATCATTACAATTTCAATTCATTATTATAAGCTTATATGATTGTTATAACCGGGACTTATGCGGTTGAACTGAAAAATTAAAAGCGTTAGACCGTTAACTATTCAATATAGGACTTTAATTCGCAGTCTTTCCCGCAATTGATTTTGTTCCTCAAGTGCATAAGTCCTAATAAAATCATCTTATACCTATATAAGTGGGGCTTTGCACCTTATTTTACTCTGCTAAACTTGCGGTATCATTTAATTTCTTCATGAAAAAATATTTTCCGGGCTATGTGTGAACAAATCGGTTCTAAAGAAAAATGAAGTATCTGTCCAACCTGAATTTTCAGGTTTTAGGGGATAAATTTAGGGTAAAATCCAGGGCAAGATTCTCCAGAGACAAAGGTTTGGGCAAGATCTGGATAATTTTTCTTCTGGTTTTGAACTGACTGAATACAATTTTATTTAGATCAACAGAATAATTTATATATTTCTTTAAAGATGAGAGAAAATAAAGAAGCTGCAGAACAAGATTAATTTTGAAATCACTAGTACTCGATCCATTGCAATCATTTTGTGATCACTTAGTAGTCGCTTGATAGCTACTTTTTAATTACCTTGTAATCACTTTGTAATCACTCTCAGGAGCATTTGCATGCAAAGTAAGCTACTTACGCCGGAAATAAAAGCTTTCCTTATTTCCATAGGTTCGGTTTCCATAGACCCTTCGCTTATCCCATGGTCTCGGGGTTCAACTGCGGGTCCGGGAGCAGGTACAAGTTCAGTGTTTTTCAGGTCGGGAAAAAAACGGGTACGGCTCAGCATAAATAAAGCCTCTCCACTTTCAATTTTGAAAGTTGAAGGTGAAGGAGGTGTTGGAGTTTTCTATCAAGGAAAAGAAATTGTACGGGGAAAACTTGAACCTGCGCCTGCACACTGTCCTGATCAGGCATTTATAACCCTTTGTGAAAGGTGCGTGTTTGACTGCAAATACTGCCCTGTGCCCAAATTGCAGGGGCACGTTAAGAGTGACGAAGAAGTCCTGAATATAATCGATGAGGTTTTGCGAGCAGGAAATCTGAAAGCTATTTCCCTTACGTCTGGAGTTGAAACCTCAGTAGAAGGAGAAGTTGAACGTGTGATTAAGCTTCTTCCTGCTCTCAAAAAATACAATGTCCCTATTGGGGTTTCGGTGTACCCTACTGAAGGGTGTTCCAGAAAATTCTATGAGGCAGGAGCTTCTGAAGTCAAGTACAATGTTGAGACTATGGATCGGGAGATCTTCAAAAAAGTCTGCGGAGACCTTTCCTTTGATTATATTCTGGATAGACTCCGAGAAGCTGTTGATGTTTTCGGGAAAAACCGGGTTTTCAGTAATTTTATAATAGGGCTTGGGGAAAGTGACGATTCGGTAAGAGATGGAATTGAGACCCTTGCACAAATAGGAGTGATTCCTGTCCTGCGGCCGGTAAACCCGCATCCTCTGAGAGCAGGAGATTGCTTTACGGAACGTCCGTCCCCTGAGCGCCTTTTAAAGCTTGCAAAGCTTGAAGCCGAAATACTCAAGAAATACGGGCTCGATCCGAGGCTTGCAAAGACAATGTGCCTGAAATGCACAGGTTGTGATCTTGTTCCTTTTATTGATTTTTAATTTCCACTTTTTTCTTTTTCTTTTTCTTTTTCTTTTTCTTTTTTCTTTTGAAAATTTGGCTTTTCTCAAAGAGCCCGTCTTACACGGAACTTACGACTTGAGTGATAAAACCAGGTACAATAGACGTTTCTGTTAAACCTGCATTTTAGATAACTAAAGGTTTAATGCTATTGATTCTCATTTCAACCACATAATTCCTGCTTTTGCTTCTTCTAAGAGAAACCCTATCATTTCCACTGGAAACTTTTACGGGTTAATTTTTTTACTACTATTGATAATTTTACTTTTTTCTTTTTTGTTATAGTTCTATATATTTTTTGAATTTGTTCTTTAAGTTTTAATTTTCATGCGAAAACTGTTACGTTTACTTTTTTGACGCGATTTTTAAAAATTTTGGAACACTTTTTATTCAGTTATATCTCTTATAACCCATCTGCAGTTCGCGTACTGTGCTCAAATATTTGTTTTATTATCGCATTCACTCTTATCTTTTTGTTTTCGTTCCTGAAAATTTAAGTTCCCCCTTATTTCCACTGGAATCTATTGGTTAACAGCTGGGTTTTCATGGAATATATACATACACTTGAGTTTAATTCAAGCTTTTTCAGCAAACGCAAAAAATATTTCAAAAAGAGTTCATGTCGCGTAAAAAATACTTTTTCTTATTCTGCATTTTTTCACTTCTGCATTTGTTCGTTTATTGTTCGTTCTGCACATAGCACGAGGTGATTTTGAGGTAATTTGCTATTAACCCTAATTTGACAGATTCTGCTAATCAATACAGTATTTTCTTACACAAAACACGTTGTATCGACACATTATATTTTGGTAAAATAAAAAATGTCAAAAAATCATAAGATGTGGGATAAAACTTTGGGTAGTATGAAGAAAACAGAGGCACGAAGCCTGTTCAGACATTATACAATATACGCTTCTGTCAAATTTGCTATTAAAGTAATGTTCCTGACTATTTGTTAAAGTTATAACTTTTAGGATCGTGAGAGTGAAAAAATAAAATTGCGATTTTAAAGACGGTAACTTCAAAAAGGAAGACTGAAATTTAACAACAACTGTAAAAAATTTAAGCACTTTTCCATAAAATAAGACCTTAAAGATTTGGCTTTAAAAAAGGTTCAACTTAGATATATATTAGATTTACAGCCTTAAAAATTGAAAAATGAACGCATTTGGATATTGGAGTAAAGTTTTGGAAAGTAACAAGCTATGTCTAATATTAGTGAATCTAGAGAATGAAATTTAAGGTTTTTAACCGGGGCTTTTTATTTTTAGGAACTTTTTGAGTCTTATTCCAGCCCCTTATTTTATTCATATAATGTGTTTATCCATGATATTTTGGAGAGGAACTCTATCTAAAAATTTTCCCAATTATTTCCACTGGAAAAAGTGGAATTTACCCTTTTACCATCTTTTTTCGTTATAATTTTAAATTCCACTTTTTCTTTCCAGTTAAACCTTATATTTTAATTTTTACGTAAGTTTTTATAATCTTCAGGCTTACAGGTCCAGCTTTGATAATTCTTCTACACTTACGCCCCCGTGAACAACTTTTGCAATTTTTTGGACAAGGCCTGTTGGGTCCTGGGATTGGAAAACATTTCTTCCTATGGCAACCCCTTTTCCTCCGGCTTCGAGAGATCCTTCGATCATTTCCAGCAGTTCCTTTTCAGAATCCATTTTTGGGCCGCCTGCAATGATTACAGGTACAGGACATCCTTCAACTACTTCTTTAAAAGTTTCAGGGCTTCCGGTATAGTTTGTCTTGACGATATCGGCTCCAAGTTCGGCTCCAATTCGAGCTGCATGTTTTACAACATCCACATCATATTCAGAACGAACCTTTTTTCCGCGTGGGTACATCATCGCAAGAAGGGGAATTCCCCATTCATCGCACTTTCCTGCCACATAGCCCAGCCCCTGTAGCATTTCATACTCGTCTTCAGCCCCGACATTTACATGAACTGATACGGCATCAGCTCCGACTTTTATAGCTTCTTCTACGGTTGTCACCAGAACCTTATGGTTCGGATCAGGAGAAAGAGAAGTTGAAGCTGAAAGATGTATTATAAGCCCCACATCATGCCCGTATCCACGGTGTCCGTATTTTGCAAGCCCCATGTGCCCGAGCACGGCGTTTGCCCCGCCTTCTGCGACCTTGTTTACAGTTTCCTGAAGGTTTTTAAGCCCTTCAATTGGACCTGCACTAACTCCATGGTCCATAGGAATAATAATTGCATTACCGGTACCTCGATTGAATATACGTTCCAACCTCACGGATTTACCTATAGTGTTCATAGCTGCATATTTCTAATTCGAGAATATAAACTTTATCAGTATATTCTTTAAGGAACCAAATACCAGGATTTATCTTGCTTACTTTTCATGAATCAGATTTTTGGGAGTCTGGGACTAAAAAGCAAAAAATGGTTTGACAAATTTATATAAGTTGATATAAAGAACTTAAATATAGGAGAAGGTTAAAAAAAGGTTGAAATAGGTTAAAAAAGTGTAACTATTCAGCCACTTA
>NZ_LZPK01000213.1:0-17219 GCF_001729375.1 Methanosarcina sp. A14
CTAATTGTTATTACTTAGACCGTTAATGCTCTAACTGTTACTACTTAGACTGTTACCGCTCTAATTGTTATGAATTTCCTGATTTGTTTTCAGTGGTTCACCAATCTAATGTTAACCCATTGAGTTTTTTATATTTCAATAACATCATCCATACTCTTACATTCGTTATTGAACAAAATTATAGAACATATCAGCACGACAACAGCTACCCATACGGCTTTAACTCCAATAACTGATGTAAGCAACCCTCCCAAAATAGCTCCTGCTAGAAACGAAAGGTTAATTGCAGAGTATCGAATGGTTCTGCGAGCCGATTCCTCATCTTTTTTTGTGAAAGCAATATAAGCTTCTTGTGTAGCTGAACGTAAATTTCCCGTAACCATTGTTGTGCTATATGTAGAACCAACGAGTTTGCGAAATGAAGATATCTGAACTGAAGAGACAAATGAAACAGCAACCGTTACAATGATATTCGGGCTTGTATACGGTATAAAGCCTACAATAAAAAGTACTACAGTTTCAAGAATTAAAACTGCTCTTTCAAAATCCGCTATAAACATGCGCATTGAAAGCTTTTTAATCATCTCGGCAACTACCACTCCGACCATAAATGCCAGAATAGGAACCGCATGAAGCACTACCTGCCCCCATTCTCCTGTTGCAGCTTCTATGCCCATAAGCACGACATTTCCGGTCTGGGCATTGGCGAAAACTCCACCTCTTCCAACGAATGTGTAAGCATCAAGAAATCCCCCTACAATTGCAAGAAGTATGCCAAGTTCTACTGATTCTGAAGTTAATTTATTAAAAAATACTTTATTTTCATTTCTTATCATTTTTATTCTTATCATTCATAATGCCATAAATCAGATTTAATGTAATAAGCTTTAATTGCAACAAGCCTGCTACCTTATTATATTTATATTTATTTATTATTCAGGAGAGAATCCAACAACATCGTTCGTGGGTTTCCTTTTATGTTTTCAAGATATTTCCAAAACTATTTCGTCGATAAGATGAAATAGTAATCTTTCCGGGTGGTATCAAAACCATTTTGATTTCTACAATTGGATAATTCCTGCCTCAATATTTATCTCATTAAATGTGTTTGTACATTGTATGCGAAAGTAGAGCTGAAGTATGCGAAAATAGAGCTGGATCGGCTTTACGAAAATCTGCAAAATGACATTGGAGATATGGAACTTTTCACTGAATATGTTGCACAATTTTTAGCTAAAAAGAAGGATTAACATTTCTCTTTAATTCTTTGCCCAAAAGCTGCTCAAAAGCCAGAATCTTAACCAGTCTGGTAGAAAAGTTAAGTGTTAGAGCCTATCCCAAAAGCCATTTCGTTCTTAATCATCAAGAATTTTCAGGACTGTTTTCATGATCAGAAACTTGATTGATTGTTCGGAATACAGGATTCAGAGAAGCAATTTTGAGTTTTGGGATCAGCTCTTAGAATAAAGGAAAGAGCGACAAAGCGAAAAAGCCAGTCTGAATCTTCTAATTACCTAAGAATCTCCTGAGTATCTCCTAAGAATTTTCTGAGAATCCCCTAATAGTTTCCTGAGTATCCTCTAATAGTTTCCTGACTTATATATGTCGTTCTGGATCAGAAAACTAAGTGTTTAAAATAAAACCTAAATTAATATATGAATATCGTCCAAATTATCTAATAAGACAGGGGGTAATTCTCACGCCAAGAGTAATTCATTTTGAGATATACGCAGGAAACATTGCAAGAGCTAAGAAATTCTATCAAGATGTGTTTGGCTGGAAAATAGAGAGATCGGAAGGTTCGATGGAATACTGGAATATAACCACCGGCAAGGAAGACGAGACCGGAATCGATGGTGGCCTGATGAAAAGGCAGGGAATGGAACCAAAGGCAGATACGCCGATAAGTACCTATATCTGCACAATAGGCGTCCAGGATATCGATGAATACCTTATCAGAATACAAAAGCATGGTGGAAAAATTACTATGGAAAAAAAGCCCATTAGTGGAGTAGGCTGGTACGCATACTGCCTCGATACCGAGAGAAACATATTCGGGATAATGCAGCAGGATCCGCGTGTTCGATAAGCTCTTTTTTATCAAATTTTTCATACTGGCCCTATTAGATCCAGACTTTCCTGCTCCTTATTCATAAAAAAAGTAAAATTGGTATTGCAGGGTAGGATAACAAAACAAACTTTTGAATGAAATTAGTTTAATAGAAATTCAGGAGCGTAATAAGCAACAGAACCCCATAATAACAGGCCAGTACACCAAAACGATAGCAAGAAAATTATTCATTTTAAGATGACATCTGCGGAAAGACAGTTGTAATTGTTTCCACTAACATAAAATACTTTTTGGGATTATAATGAAATACTTATTGGACTCTTCTTAGGAATCAAGTTATGGAATCAATTGCTGACAGCTAAATACGATATCTTCAAAAAAGTATGAAAATCTATTTTTAGTTATGCCATAGAAAATTATTTACAAAACATCCCCAACCTTTCTAACATGAATTTCGGATTTTTGATTTTCCCAGGGCTGGAAGAACTGGACCTTGTTGGCCCCTGGGAAATAATATCACTCTGGAGCAAATTTGCCCAGGGACCTGAGAAATGCTTCATGGTTGCCGAAAATCCCGCTCCCGTGATCTGTAGCAAAGGAATGTCCATAAATCCTCATGTCACCTTTGCAGATTGCCCTCCACTTGATTTTCTCCTTGTGCCGGGCGGGGAAGGTACACAGAGAGAAGTTGATAACCCATCCCTAATTAAATTCGTTGCCGAGCAAGCCAGACATTGCAAAGCTGTACTATCGGTCTGTACCGGCACATTCATCCTTCACCGTGCTGGCCTACTCTCAAACAGGCGAGCTACTACCCACTGGGCTTCACTCCAGAAACTACGAGACCTGGGTGACGTGGAGGTAGTGGAGGATCGAATTGTTAGAGACGGAAACATCTGGACCTCGGCAGGCATTTCTGCTGGCATTGATCTTGCATTTGCATTTATAGAATATATGACAGACGAAAAAACGGCAGGAAAAATTCAGCTCGGTGCCGAGTACTACCCGTCAGGCAGATCTTATGGTATGATGCATAAAATTCCGCAGGCTCCTGAGTATTTAAGGAAAAGGGACTAAGGAAAAGGAACTGAGGAAAAGGACTGACTATGAATGAAATTATTCGCTATATTCAAAAACATGAATTGAGAGAACTGCTGGATCTCTATAAGTACCTGAACAAGGACGATCCAGATCTTGTAGAGGATGCTGAGCTCAAAAAGCTATGGCAGGAAATATTGGAAGATCCGAGTCAGCACTACCTTGTGGTTGAAGTAGATGGAAAACTGGTATCCACCTGCGTAATGATTATTATCAAGAACCTGACAAGGAGCGCAAGTCCTTATGCCATTATCGAGAGTGTTGTGACGCATCCAGATTATAGAAAAAGGGGAATTGGAACAAGACTTTTAAAAAAGGCACAGGAAATAGCCAGAGAAAAAGGCTGTTATAAAATTATGCTCCTTACAGGAAGAAAAGAAGCTATACCGTTTTATGAAAATGCTGGATTTGAGTGTAAATCTAAGACCGGATTTATTATCAGGTTTGATGGACGCTAATAAAGCAGGTGTTTAATTTCCGGCATTTCTGGACTCAGGTCCATGCCTGTATATGGAAAGAGTTAGTCGAGCCAGGTTTTGGCCCGAGCTGTGATCCCTGCAAAATAGTGGTGCTGCCGTTCATTCAAGGGCTTCCCAGGAGAACGGCAATTCTTATCATAGTGGTTTGTCGCTTTTCAAAACTTCAACCTTACTTCCACATAACCTCAAGAGGCTTCCTGCGTGGGATTCCATAAACCTTGTACTCCGGATTGCCAAACATCATTGCGTAGGCACATTTCCTTCCTTCTGGAAAGCCCAGTTCCTTCTGGAGAGGTGCATAGGACATGGCAGCAGCCGCAACGAATCCTGCCCAGCATGTCCCGATCCCGAATGCCGGTGCAGCGATATCGAAATGGGTGAGGGCGATGATGGCATCAGTAGGCGCAATAGGGTTGTCCTCTGGGATGTGGGCGAAAAGCAGGTGTGGAGCGCCCCGACAGATGACATCAATTCCCTGTTCCCATGCAGAAATAAGCATCGGCACAAACCCGCTCATAGGGTGGTCGGTGTTCAGCAGGTTTTTCATCCATTCGATAGTTAGCCCGGCAATCTTCTTTACTTCTTCAGGATCATGGATTATCAGCCACTGCACCGGCTGACCGTTACCTCCAGATGCTGCATAACGGGCAATATCGAGGACTTCAAGGATTTTCTCCTTTGGTACGGGTTCCCTGGTAAAATGCCGGATAGACCTGCGTTTTTTGAGATAGAAAGCTATATCCTCCTGAGAGATATTGCCAGCACCGGCAGGCAGGGAAACTTTTTCATCAGGTAGGAAATTCAGGGTGAGTGCCTGAGATGGGCAAAATGCCTCGCAGTGCCCGCAATAGAGACAGTGGGAAACGTTTTCTTCCTGCACCTGAGGAAAATTTGACTTATCATCCAGAGCAATAATACCTGAGGAGCACATCTTTACACAAAGGCCGCATCCTGTGCAGCGATCCTGATCAATGATAAGGTGAGACATCATATCAAATCCTCTGGACAGATATATTGATCATCAGCATTTATTACTTTTCGTTATTTCTCAATCTGTGAAACCTGAATTATTCGATCACCACGTGAGTAAAATAATAAATACTGCATACTTCTCTGTTTGCAGTATAACATCAAGTTTTACAGCAGATTTTCATCTGCCCATCTATCAAAAACCTTTAATTGCTCTTCCGTATGGAAGTAATGTTCTCCATGTTCCAGGACTTTAACTGTTGATTGATACCTCTCTGCAAATGCTGAGATCTCATCCCATTCAGAGAGATTATCGTCAGAACCATACAAAATGGCAGTAGGTACTTTCCATTCAAAACAAATTGGGTTTTCTTTCACGTAGCAATAATAGTTCCATTCCAGTGTTTGTCCAATCGGCAATCGGATTTCATGCTCTGCTTTTAGTCTTTCTTCACTTACCTGGAAACCTTCCATCATATTGTGTATGATGCGTTCCATATTGACGACGGGCGAGAGAAAAAAACTTTGCTTTATGTTAATGTCATGATAGGCAAGCAGACTGAAATAAGCTCCCATGCTGCACGCAAACAAATAAATGTCAGGTGCAAGTGACTTTGCATATTCATAAACAGCGGCCAAATCACTTACGCAATTTTTGGGAATACAGGCATATTCCTCATCTACACGTTCACCATGCATAGGCAGGTCAAAGCTTAACGCCTGGTAACCTTTTTCAACGGCTTTTTGTGCCATCATGGAAATTACGGTGTCCTCTTTATTAGAAAGATTGCCATGAACTTCAATCAACAGCTTTTCACTCTGCTTTCCCCACAGAACGGCAGGAATACGAATTTTATTATTTGAAATATAAAAATGTCTTTTCTCCATTCTATCACTTATCTATAAGCAAAAAATAAATTTTATTCGCCTTCATTAGACTCAGTTTCAAAATTTAGTGATAAAAATCCAGTATAACATCACTACAGAAATTTATAGTTATATAATTATTTGATGTTGTGATGGATATAACGGAAGCTATAAATTTCACTCATAATTTCACTCATAATATCTTTTTGGAGCTCTCCGCTCTTTTAGACGTTCTTGGCCGTTAATTAAGGATATTCGTTCCCACTTTCCAGTTCACAAGTTCCGTCAACAACGGATTTAATATGGTAATCAAACAGGATATCGCTGTCTTTGTCTGAATTCTCCAAATTTCCCTGTTTTCTCCAAATTTTCTGGTTTTATCAGGTTTTTTGAAAATCTGTCTGAAGCTACCTGAATGAAAAAAATTGAAATTTTCCCTCTTAGAAAATTCACCCGCTTAACCAGTTGGTCTGGCGCGAGTTGCAAGCCAGACTACTATTGCTCCTAACCCAATAATGAGGGCAATAAAACGTATAAGCCCTCCCAGGAAAGGAATTTCGTATACAATTGCAAACAGGACTGCCCCGACAAGATAGTACATTAGTTTTCCCGCTTCCTTTTTTAATATTTTATTATAGATTATCTCGCCTGCAAGCAGTTTCACAGGCACTGTCGCGATAAGAAGTGCAAGTATCAGAAGCAGGATAATAAGAATCGAAAGACTCCATCCAAAGAAAGTAATAAGCAAGATTATTGAGAGCACTGGAAGGAAAATTAGAGTCAGAAAACCCAGTAATCCTGCCTTAAGAGGTGAATCTTTTACGAGTTCCGCAACCCCACCTACGAACCCCGGGAAAAGATAGATCAGAACCAGGCCCAGAGCCAGAGACGCGAGCAGTCTCAGGATGAAGAAGAAAATGCTAAACCCTTCAAAAACACCTTCATGCTGTTCTTCTTTTGCATTTACCTGCGTAATATTCAGGTTTCCGCCAACTTTATCGTTCAGATTGGGTGGATAATTATTGGCTTGGAGTGCAAGGTTTCCTTTAAGCTCGAAGTCATCTCCGGTTTTGAGAGTACCTGTCGAGATATCTCCATTTCCGTCAACTATTCCGTTGAGTGTTACTTCCCCTCCGCCAAGCAGAATATCACCTTTAACCACGCTGTCTCGAGAAAGAACAATCTGGCCGCCTATCGCTGCCACATCTCCACCTACATTTCCATTTACCCTTATGGAGCCTCCGGCCGCGATAATGTTTCCTGAAATGTTTCCATTAACAATTATCTCCCCGCCGGCACCCAGGAAATTACCTCCTGTGTTTCCATTTACTTCAATTTGGGACCCAGCAAGCACCAGGTCTCCCTGAATGTCCTGGTCGATCTGAAGAACTTCACCAGCTCCAAAAGCATTTCCTGAACTCGTATATTTAAGAAAATTTTCATTGGCAGCTCCTGCTGAGTAAGGCAGTGCAGCAAAAATAATTATAAGTAAAATAAGACTTAATGTCAGCTTCTTTTCCATAAACCAGCCCTCTGTGCACTATTGCTCAATTTTGCATTTAATTTAGATTACTGCTTACTTTTAATTTAATTTACATTACTGCCTGAGTTTGCACTTAATTTACATCACTGCTTGAGTTTACACTTAGTTGCTCTTTAATTGGACAACATTTCCAAAAGAATATCTGAGACAAATATTAAAAAGTTTAACTATAAATAATAAAAAGTAAAGGAAAGCTTCAGTGAAAATAATAACAGTATAAATCATACTTCTCAGTAACACACCTTCCTCCGGGAACTTATGTAGAAGGCTGCCTGATTGAAATAAGGCATTATTCTGGACTCGGACTCGGGTTCGAGAAATTTTACCAGGAATTACTATGGATTCTGGAAGTATCATACCTCATCCTGCCTGATTTTTCCTCTGCCGGATAACCCATAGCAATAATCGAAAACGGAGCTACATGCGCCGGAATATTTAACAAATTCCTTAGTTCCTGAATCATCGTTTCAACAGGATAAACCCCAATCCAGACAGCACCAAGCCCTAAATCGTGGGCGGCAAGCAGCATATTTTGACTTGCAGCCGAACAGTCTTGAATCCAGAAATCGTTAAATTTTGGAGCGTGCTGATCCACGCAGACAAGCACTGCAGCTGGAGTACCCTTAAGCATCTTTGCATATGGATGTACCTCTGAGATTTTCTCAAGCAGGTCATGTTGATCAATTGCAATGAAATGCCAGGGCTGTTCATCTCCTGCGGATGGTGCATTCATTCCGGCTTTTAAAACATTCTCAATCACATCCCGTTTTACCGGGTCTGGCAAATACTTTCGGATACTTCTTCGGGTTAAAATTGCGTCCATTGTTTCCATAAAATTCCCCCAATCGATAATGTTTTTTTATAGCGGATAAACCTTATTGTTACAGAGCTTTATTTTCACATAAATTGCATACATTTATAAAATTGTAATTATATATTAAAGAGTGACTCAAGAACATTGCATTAGAAAGAGTTTCTCTTAACCAGCTTAGTTGCCGCATAAAGATAATATCAAACACGGAAGTTCAACAAAAATTATACTTTATTCGGTTTAGATACTGGGTTTAGATACTAGATTTAGATATGGGGTTTAGATACTAGATTTAGATATGGGGTTTAGATACTAGATTTAGATATGGGGTTTAGATACTGGATATTGTATTGAGGAATCGATGAAGCAACTTCCAGACCAGGAGTCACTAAGAGAATAAGTTATTGGCAAAATCGATGACGTGTGAAAGGTTACTGAGGTTTACTTCCCAAATTTGGTGGAGTGAAGACCCAGGAAGCCCAAAAAATGGTAAACTAAATCGAAGTAGAGGCCATTAGATGGAAGTAGCTTATTTGTTCGATATTTTCTTAGACGCTTTAACAGATAGCGCAAAAATGATTCCATTACTTTTTGTTATTTTTGTTGGAATTGAATTAGTTGAATATAAATATTCAAACAATATCAGAGAAACGGTACAAAAAGCTGGAGTACTTGGTCCTGCTATAGGAGCAGTGACAGGTAGTTTTCCTCAGTGCGGCATATCCGTTGTCGCTTCGGCTCTATACACGCAAAGGTTAATCACTATTGGTACTTTACTTGCTGTTTATTTGTCCACTTCAGACGAGGCAATTCCGGTAATTCTATCTCAACCGGGAAATGCTAAAATTGTTGTGCCTTTGATGATAACAAAAATTATTATCGCTCTAATCGGTGGATATGCTGTTGATTTCGCTTTTAAGGAATCAAACAAAAAGACCTTAGCCCACATTAAGGCATATGCAGAAGGTCACAATAACGAATATCATAACCATGAAACAATCATGAACGAAAAAGCTTGTTGCGATCACAGCACAAGTCCTTCATCAACAGAATTTAATCCAAAAGAGATTATCTTTCATCCTGTAATCCATACCGTCAAGATTTTTATATTTATTTTTGGTGTTTCGTTTGCAATAAGTTTTGCTATTGCTCAAATGGGTGAAGAAACTTTTGAAAAAATGTTTTTAATGCATAGTGTTTTCCAACCGTTTTTAGTAGCGTTATTTGGACTCATTCCAAATTGTGCTGCTTCTGTCGCAATAACGATGTTGTATCTCAAAGGTGTTATCGCTTATGGCTCAGTGATTGCCGGGCTCTGCGCCAGCGGCGGTGTAGGATTATTAGTCCTGCTTAAAGAGGAAAAAGACAAAAAAAATATGTTTGTTGTATTGCTTCTACTGTTTGGTATAAGTGCCGCAGCGGGATATATCATTCAGTACTTTATACCTTTCATTATGGTGTACTTTTTACGGTAAGGCATTTCCTGGCAAAGAGTAAGTCATGCAACCCTTATTTTTTACTCACTACTCGCTGTATTATGTTGAGATCTATTTTTTGACGCGGTAGTTAACTTATTTATCTGTAAATAATATACAGTCCCAAGTACTGTTATGGTTACGATAAATGTGGGAGTTAACCTTTACTGAGCTAGGGTTCCATACGTAAAAAGGTATACATGACAAATAATGATATATATTCATCCGCTGCTCCCAACTTAGTAAAAGAAAATAAAGTACAGCATTGTTTCAATAAAGTTCTCAGGTGTTTTAAAACATCAATCGAATAAAGATGGAACATCAGAAAATAAGACCTGTAAGAATAAAGCTCCTATCAGGACTTTCAAAAAAGGATACACCTAGATAAAAACGGAAAATTTTTCTGGCCTGGGATCCAAGGCGCCTGACCAGATTATTTTTACACATCCGAATATTTTCTTTGAATATTTTAAATCCGAATATTTTCTTTGAATATTTTAAATCCGAATATTTTCTTTGAATATTTTAAATCCGAATATTTTCTTCGAATATTTAAAATCCAAATATTATATCGAATGTTTTGAGACGTTCAAAGCTTTTCCAAAACTTATAGTTTCTCTAAAGCTCAGAACTTTTCTAAATCCAGTCAGTTAGAATTTCAGTTTCTTCATTCTCTCGACAGCTTCTATAATCCTCTCAACGGGCTTTGTGAGGGCAAACCTGACATAACCTTCACCGGCTTCTCCAAACCCGACACCAGGGGTTGCAATGATTCCGGCTTCTTCAAGCAGGAGTTTTGCAAAACTCATTGAGGTAAAACCTTCAGGTACCGGAGCCCAGATATAAAAAGTAGCTTTTGGCGGCTTTACTTTAAGGCCTATGGCTTTGAGCCCTTCTGTCAGAGCATCCCGTCTCTCCTGATATATTTTATTTGTTTCTTCGACACAGGCCTGGGATGAACAGAGGGCTGCAATGCCCGCGATCTGGATAGCATCAAAGACGCCTGAATCCACATTGGATTTGACCTTGCCGAGCCCCTTTATAAGGTCTTTATTTCCGACCGCAAACCCAAGCCTCCAGCCTGTCATGTTGTAGGTCTTGGAATGAGAATAGAGTTCCATGCCAATATCCATTGCCCCGTCGGCAGCAAGGAAAGAAGGAGACTCATACCCATCGTATGTCATCTGGCAATAGGCATTGTCATGCACTGCAATGATGTCATTCTGTTTGCAGAACTCAACGACCTTTTCAAAAAACTGCATGTCCGCAGTTGCAGCGGTGGGGTTGTTCGGGTAATTGAAGAAGAATAACTTTGCCTTTTTCAGGATATCCTCAGGAATTGAGTCCAGGTCAGGCAGAAAATTATTTTCGGCAGTCAGCGGCAGAGGATACGGTTCTCCACCCGCAAACATTGTTCCTATTTTGTAAACCGGATACCCGGGATCAGTATAGAGCACGACATCTCCAGGATTGACAAAAGCAAGCGGAATGTGTGCAACCGCTTCCTTTGACCCTAGCAGGGCAAGGACTTCAGTTGCAGGGTCAAGCTCAATCCCCTTGTATTTCTTACACCAGTCCGCCGCCGCTTTCCTGAATTCCGGCATTCCGGCATAAGATGGATAATCATGCGTTTTTGGGTCGCAGACAGCTTCTCGCATAGCCTCTACAATGTGCGGGTGCGTCGGCAGGTCAGGGTCCCCTACGCCAAGGTCGATAACATCGACTCCCCTGGCAATCAGTTCGTCCCTCGCTTCGTCTATAGTAGCAAAAAGATATGGGGGTAGTGCATTGATTCGATCAGAGTACATTGATAACGTCACCTGAAGATGATTAGCATGCGTAAGTTTTCATAGTTACGGTATTTGGAATATTAAAAGGTATGGGATAGAAAGAAATTAAAATTGAAAATTGAAAATTTAACTTTAGTATATGTATGGTTAACAGAAGTAAATTAAGATATATCCAAAGAGTCGTTGCTTTTTAGGAGTAACTCATCTGATTTTTTTACGTGAATTTTAATTTTGATTCCAACTGGGCCAGAATCTACAAACTCAACGTTCTTATCATTAACTTGGATTTCCAAAATTTGAGTTTTTATATATCGATCTGCTCTTTTTATTATTAACTCGTCATTAGTTTTCATCTTAGGAGACAGATCTAAAAGAATAATTTTTCCATTATGCAATATCTTCACTGGTTCGCCTAATGAAACACAGGTTTGAGGTGAAAATTCAATCAATCCATATTTTAATAAAGCTTTTCGCGCTTCTTCTTTTGATATGCAGCCATCTTTTATGGAATAGTATAAATTAAATAATTGCCATGTTGTCAATAAACCTCTTTCATCATTTTCAGCATCTTGTATCTGTTCTATTTTAAATGGAGGATTTTTCCATAATAATGGAGGCTGATATCTCTGATGATTGACAATGTATAAGCCAAAAACGTCGAAATTTCTTCTCTCCTTTCTTCTTCTGTTTTTTATTTTTTCAATTTGGCTACACTGTTCGTCTGTTGATGTGCCCCCAATACCTTTGATTTCTATAAATAGCAATCCATCTTCAGTCTCCACTTGTAAATCTTCTTCCAATAATCCTTCACTTGCTTCATCCATGATTCTTATTTTCTCAAAGCCTAACCATTCAAGAAAAGACTTTACGGATTTTACAAGTTCATCCCCACTTTCTGTTAATAAACGATGTAGGCATTCATACTTTTTGTAGTTAGATTCAATTTCTTTTTCTTTTCGTTCAATTTCTGTATCGAATCTTTTAATTAGAGATTCTTTTTCTTCAAGCAAATGTTCTGACATTCGGTAACATATACGCTTCTTGTTCAAGCCATTTAAACTTTGAATTAAATGAAAATAGATCTGGCCATAAAGTGGGTAATTGATTTGTTAGTAACTCTTCTAAGAATACACTTTTATCCATAATTTGGGGGAATACAAAAAGCCTGCAATTGTCAAAAAATCTAAGAAAAGAAACAATTTCACCATGAGAGTTTTTAATCAAAGGCAGGAATACTTCAGTCTCTTTATTAATTAATCAAAGGCAGGAATACTTCAGTCTCTTTATTAATATCTGGATTACTAAAAACAATATGATAAGTGGCTCCCTCAGAATATTTGCTCAAAAAATCATGTAGATTCAGTAGATCTAATTCTTTTTTTATGAGCTGATCCCAAAACTCAAAATTGCTTCTCTGAATCCTGTATTCCGAACAATCAATCAAGTTTCTGATCATGAAAACAATCCTGAAAATTCTTGATGATTAAGAACGAAATGACTTTTGGGATAGGCTCTATAACTAATTCTCTACCAAATTAATTATTTGGATAGGATATTTCAGAACAAAAACTATCGACCAATGTTGATTTCTCCAGGACCTTCTTTAGTATGGGGATTATAGCCATTATGAACCATTAGAGTACTACAAATGAAACAGACTGGAGGAATTTTTCTACGAAGAAGTCCTCGTGTAGTATATTCATAATCGTTTCCAAAACAACCAAAAACGTCTAAGAGAGAAGGGAGCTCCGAAAAGTTATTAAGAGTAAGGTTTATAGTTACCATTGTTTTTGCCGTAACATCATTACATAATTATAGAATTATAATTTTGTGTAGTGATGTTACACTTACTTTTATCACTAGATTTTGGAACTGAGTCGAAAATACAATAAAAATACTAAAAATGAAAATAATGCTGAAAAGGTAAGAAAATCGGAATGTCAAAGAGCCAGATAAGATAAATTCTAAATCTCAATTGCAGTTCAGGTTTTTGTGCAGTTACTCTTATTCTGATTTACATTCTTATTTTACGTTGTTATAAAATCAATTATTAGTAGCCGCCCTATTTAGAAAGGATATACTATAATAATCTTCAGTAATAAACGAATTCTTTTTTTAATTAAAGACTTTAAACGCTTTCTTTTTATTATCTCTTTTCATTGTCTCAGAACTCTAAATTTAAACTGCTGGATATACAGTAAAAGCCAGAGTAACTACATTTGTACTACATTTTAAGGCAAAAGTTGCTGACACGTTTTTTAAAAAAGCCAGTTCCATAAAGGAAAAGCTAGATATCTGGGGAAGAGGATACTGGATAAATCCTACTAAATAATTATAAATGCAAAGTCAATGTATCCAATTTCACGTACATAAATGAGTACTGGTACCAGGTTTACATTCAAATTGAGTTATGTTTTTAAAAATTCAGTTGAGTCGTTGTGTTACTCTAATAATAATAAAATGCAGATAGTACAACTAAGTTAGTAAAGTACGGGCACTGAGCAAAAATGAAGATAAATAAACATCAATTAATGGCCATACTCCTTGTAGCTATCTTAATAGCATTCATACCCCTTGCATCAGCAGCTCCTGCAGGAACGTCTGAATCTACAGTAGTAGCAGCCGCAAAAAGCTGGATTGGAGTTAAATCAGTACATGGCGGCAATAGCCGATCGGGAATTGATTGTTCTCACTTAGTGTATCAAGTATACAAGCAAGCTGGAGCCAAAGATATAGTGTTCCAAACTGTACCTAACATGAAAAAAAATGCATATTATGTTACTACAGCTTCTCCGACGCCTGGTGATGTAATTTTTTGGAAAAAAGACATTACTAAAAATAACAGAAATTACTGGCTTACCAGTCATGTTGGAATATACATAGGAGGCGGGCAATTTATAGACACATCTTTTGATACAAAAACGGTTACGACAGAAAGTGTTAGTGGTGTGTATAAAGAAGGATTGCCGTATTATGCAAAATGGAACCCTGGTGGAAGCGATGATACAGGGACCGATGACACAGATAATGATGAAACTCCCGAGAATAACGATGTAAACCCGCCGGTTGCTGCATTCTCTATGTCCCCTACCTCCGGAAAAGCTCCATTGAACGTAGTATTTACTGACAAAAGTACAGATGCAACTTCCTGGTCCTGGAGTTTCGGAGACGGGAGTACTTCAGCAGAGAAAAACCCAAAGCATACATACTCTGAAGCTGGAAACTATAACGTTGTCCTGACTGTAAAAAATGAAAAGAGCTCAAGCTCAAAGACTCAAAAAGTAATTGTTCAGAGCGAACCAGCTGCAGAAAAAATCATTCCTGTAGCAAACTTTAATGCAGACACTATCAGTGGCTCTGCTCCACTTTCTGTGCAATTTACAGATCGATCGCAGAATGCAAACGAATGGAATTGGAACTTTGGAGACGGAGAAACCTCAACAGAGCAGAATCCAGCGCATACCTATGTTTCAGCTGGAACTTATAAAGTTGTCCTGACAGCAAATAATGAAAATGGATCGAGTTCTAAGTCTCTAAGTATAAATGTAGAGAAAGAACCGGAACAAGAAAAAATCATTCCTGTAGCTAACTTTGATGCAGATACTACGAGTGGCTCTGCTCCTCTTTACGTTCAATTTACAGATCTGTCACAAAATGCAAATGAATGGAACTGGAATTTTGGAGATGGAGCTACCTCAACAGAGCAGAACCCAGCTTATACCTATGGTTCAGCCGGAAGCTATACTGCTGTCTTGACCGTAAATAATGAAAATGGTTCGAGCTCAAAATCTCTAAGTATAACTGTAGAGGAAGAACCGGGTCAAGAAGAAATCCTTCCTGTAGCGGACTTTGATGCAGATATTACGAGCGGCTATGCACCTCTCTCTGTGCAATTCACAGATCTGTCGCAAAATGCAAATGAATGGTACTGGAACTTTGGAGACGGAGAAACCTCAACCGAACAAAATCCAATGCACACTTATTCCTCTCCCGGAAACTATGAAGTCAACCTGACAGTAGTTAATGAAAACAAAACAGCCTCAACAATCAGTACAATAAACGTACTGGAAGAAAGCAGTTCCAGCGATAGTAACAGTGACACTATTAGCGAAAGTGATAGCAACAGCGAAAGCAATAGTAATAGCGAAAGCGACAGTAATAGCGAAAGCGACAGTAACAGTGGTAGCAGTAGTGGAGGACACAGCCACAAGAGCGGAGGTAGCAGTGGTGGCATTGGTGGGTCCCCTGAACCCGCGAATAACGTCCAGGTAAAAGAGACTTTACAGAACTTTATTTCCAGTGGAAATGATGTGAATTTTAATTTTACAAATAATGCAACCTGTGTTGAATCGATAACATTCAGATCAACAAAAACCGTAGGAAAGACCACTACAATAGTAGAGGAACTGAAAAATAAGTCAAGTCTGGTTTCCGAGCTTCCTGAAGGTATCGTCTACAAATCATTCAATATATGGGTTGGAAACGGTGGTTATGGCACCTCAAAGAATGTTGAGAGTCCAACTGTCAATTTTAAAGTTAATACCTCATGGGTAGACGAGAACAACATAAACAAGTCCTCGATTATACTTGATTGGTACGATGACGAGAAAAAAGAGTGGATGGAACTGCCAGTAAGTCTAACAGGTGAAGATGATCAGTTCTTGCATTTCACAGCAAACGTACCTGGCTACTCTTCCTTCGCAATAACAGGTACAAAAGACGAAGGCAACACAATAGCTGCAGAACCTGCTCAAGTAGCCACAAATAATACTACGGGCAGTAACGCAGGCAGTAGTACAGGCATTAATGAAGGCAGTAACGCAAGCAGTAATGCAAATACTATTGAAAATAAGGTAGCTGAAGAAAGTACAAAGTCTCCGGGATTTAGTATAGTCAGTGGCATTGTATGTTTATTCTGTATTTTCCTGTATAGAAGTAAGAATAGATAAAACAAAGTAAATTGGTAGCATAGTGAGGGTTATTAATCTAATCTGACAAACAAGTATATCTGTCTTTTAGGGTCAGATTGGAATAAATTACCCTCCTGATTACTATTTTTAGATTCTCATATTTCCTGAGTTTTATTTTTCGGAGTACTATTTCCCGAGTATTATTTTCAGAATAGTACTTTTTCCGTATCATATCCAGCTTTTCGAAGATATTACCTACGTTCCGCAGTATTTTTTGAAAATTTTGGTCTCTGAATACACCATATAGTTGCTTTTACCTTCTGCATAAAAGTTCAGTAGATCCGTGCTAGATTGAAAATCGATAGCAGGAAAAATTATAAAATCTGAGATTTTACTGCGGAAAGTGGGTTGTTTTGTCAGGCTGAATAGTTATCTTTCGTGATTAAATACAATGGATTTTGGGATAAGCTCAAAGATTAGTAAATTATCCTCCCTTGATTCCATTTTACTCTAGAAGTTCTAGTAATATCAGCAAATCCAAAATTAGCTGAAGACGCAGAACCAATACAACTCGCGTTTGTATGGACTTCGAGAGCGAAGCAATATAATAAAATATTACCGTCCATATAATTTGAAAAACTTCCACTCGCATCAGAAGGGTCGTCAATTGCAGACGTTATGCCAGTTAAGCTAACTACATCTTGATCTTCACCAGCCTTAACCCATTGGTATTCTAGTGGTCCCACTTCTACTAATTCCCACAGAACAAAGTCTATAGTACAATCGTCAGGAAACACGCAACCTCCAATCCAATCAAAATCAACGCCTACATTTGCATTACCTGATGGAGGTTGTTGGGTTGAAGTATAACTGAACATATATCCATCTGCATAATATGAACCAGCACCCTCGACCCGAGCTGCAACCCTCACATACTGGTCGGGATCAGATGTAGTTGCTTCATGTTTTATAGCTTCAGCATAGCCTACTCCCCATCCGTCACTATATACTCGCATTTCCCCTACGTAGGGGTAGTAATAAATAGTATTTGAAAGACCTATAGGGTTTAATAAACTATTAGTTAATGAAGCTGTACAATTTGGGAGCGGTGGCCTTTCATTGCGTAGCAGAATTTCGTGTTCTCTTTCAACAATCTGTTTTTTCAATTTAACTTGGTTATATCGTGGATCATCTATAAGAGAAGCT
>NZ_LZPK01000214.1:0-2001 GCF_001729375.1 Methanosarcina sp. A14
ATTCATTTAAGAGGACATCTACGGAAAGACAGTTCCTTGATTATTCCTTGATTATTCCTTGATTATTCCTTGATTATTTTGTAATCCGCTTCATTGCCTCTTCCGAAATTCTGTCAGGAGTCCACGGTGGGTCCCAAACAAGCTCTATTTTTGCTTCTTTTACTCCTTCTATTGCCTCAACCTTTCGCTTCACATTCTCTATAATAAGCTCTCCCATAGGACAGCCAGGCATAGTTAGAGTCATTTTGATATGGACCAAATCTCCTTCTACTTCTACCCCATAAACAAGTCCAAGGTCAATAATGTTTATCGGAATTTCAGGATCATAGCATGTCTTTAGAACTTCGATAACTTCTTCTTTCGTAACGATGGTACCCTCTCCCTTAAGGTATGGATCTAGAGCAATTTTATGCTTTCCATTTAATAAAAAGGTGGATAGAATTAAATAAATTTCCCAGAACCTCAACATAGGCTATTCTTCGGTTTTGAAAAGCATGTCCCAGCAGTGAAATTATTAAAAAAAAACTACACGAATAGTTACCAAACAAGCCTAGTTACCAAACAAGCTAGTTACCAAACAAGCTAGTTACCAAACAAGCTAGTTACCAAACAAGCTAGTTACCAAACAAGCTTTTTTTCTAGATACACTAAGATGTACAGGACTGCATAAGCTTATCAAGGAACTTAATTCACTGAGAAAGTCATTTTCGAACGTTAAATTATATATAAAAATCCTCTTAATTACTCTTATTGTAAAATAAACACAATGGGGGAGTGAAGTATAGCCGATAGTTCAGATAAAGTTGTTGAAAATATTCCAGGACCTTATTATTGTGACTATAACTGTATAGCCTGTAATCTCTGTGTGGATACTGCACCTGAAAACTTCAAGATGAATGACGACGAATCCAATGCCTATGTATATAAGCAGCCTGAAAATGATGAAGAAAAAGAACTTTGTGAAGAAGCGTTAGAAGCCTGCCCGGTTAGCGCAATAGGAAATGACGGCTAAAGTGATGGTTGAAATAATTTATTTGATTCAACTCATAAGGTGAGAAGTCCCCTTCCTAGACAATTTCTGGCGAAAGCCGGAAAGTGGCAGATGGGGTTGAAAGCCGTCAACTTTATAAAATAACCTTTAACAAAAAACCATTTATTTCTTTAAAACATGTAATATGAGGATGTTAAAAGCCTACAAGTATCGAATTTACCCTACTAAAGGCCAGAAAAAACTTATAAAAGTTCATTTTGGAGCCTGTAGATTTGTCTATAATTGGGCTTTAGAACAGAAAATAAAAACTAAATCAATCTCAAGCACAGGCGGTTTGAAGGCACTCTGAAAACAGCAACCATTTCAAGATCCTACACTAGAAAAGATTATATCAGTATTCTTGTGGAAGATGGAAAAGAACTTCCTGTAAAGCAGGAATTCTCAGAATCTACTACAGTGGGAATAGAGTAGGTATTTCAGCGTGGAGTAGCTTCATAATAAAGTTAGAATACAAAGCAGATTGGTTCGGTAAAACTATCCTGAGAATAGGACATTTTGAACCCTCATCTAAACTTTGTAGTGTTTGCGGATATTATAATTCAGATTTGACATTAAAGGATAGAGAGTGGGAATGTCCTGATTGTAAAACAAAACATGATAGGGACATTAATGCTGCAATCAATATCAAAAAATTTTCACTTTATAATCAAAATTTTATAGTTATCTGACACCTGCGGAACGCGGGGAAGGGTTTGGGGACTTGTTCTCAAAAGATAAAGGAATGAACCAAGAAGCTTCTCCTTCGAAATTGAGCCGAAAGGCAAAGAATTCAGGGAGGGGCAGTTCACGCCAATTTTACTGGCTTTTTATCATTTTATTGGTTATTGTTGTCTTTATACCGTTTTCTTATTGTTTTTTCCTGCTATTGCTTTTTTATTGGTTTACATTTTCCCCGCAATTGTTTTTTCACTAATACTGCTTTTGTTGTTGTTCATTCTCAATTTCAGAAT
>NZ_LZPK01000215.1:0-8638 GCF_001729375.1 Methanosarcina sp. A14
TAATAATTGCAAATTATTGAACAAATGCACAAAAACGATAGCAGGAAAAATGTTCTTTTACTCAAGACATCTGCGGAAGGTAGGTTATACAGAAAGAATGAATAATAACTGTTTTGTTTTTATTCAAAATTATATAATATTAAAAAATAATATATGTTTCGAAAGGCTGATTACAGTTTTTACATGTCCTCTTAATCAGGGTTCCCTCTTTTTTCCCTGCCTGGGCCTTTCTAGGCTCCCTGACTGGATTCTCTTCTTGCTCCTTGGTTACCCCTTATCTCTTCAGTACTAGCCTCTAATCGCCTGTACTCAAAGCTCTTGAAGAATTGAGCATAGAAGTCAATACAGGAGCAAGAGAGCTAATTATAAATATTATAATCATTATAATGATTATAATGCAAGACGGAACCACAATTCAAATTTCAAAGAAAAACCGCGACGAATTGAAAAAAATCGGCTCTATGGGTGATGACTACAATACCGTCATTGAGAAATTAATCAGAGAGTATAAGAATCATGAATATAGATTGAAGATAGACCGAATTGCGGAAGAAGCCAAAAAACACTTTAAAGAACACCGCGAAGAATACGTGAGCGTGGATGACCTTTAAAGTTTTCATAAAAGCAAAAGTTCTTGATGACCTGCCACAAAGTAGAAAAAAACAAGTTGCTGAAGCTTTAAAAGATCTAAAAAATGGGTTTCAGGGCGGTAATAAGTGCAGAATAGAAGGTTATAAAGAAGATGTGTACCGTCTTCGAATCGGGAATTACAGGGCGTTCTATACCGTTGATTTTGAAGAGAATGCAATTGTTTGTTTTTGACATCTTGACACAAGAGCAAGCGCACAAAAAATACGGCCGTCTTTAATTCTCACTCATTACCTGACGTTTTGATTTAGCATGAAAGTACGGAATAAAAATGGCTTCCAATACTCCTTTTGATTTTCTGCTCCTTATCAAATTTAAGCCTTGTATGGCAATTCACTGATTAGTTTAGCGATGGTTTGAAAACCATAGTTAGGACAACCTTAATACCCCAAGGTAATGACGAGATCAATAGTCAAAAAAGGGTGAGGTGAAAAAGTACTTTCATTTCTTTGTGCCTGTTATTCGAAGAATATCATGTGCGTTTAGACAAAAATCACAAATTTTCTTGCTGGTTGACAATACATCACCTAGATCGTAAGAAAAGATGATTAAAAAATATTTAAAAGCATAGGTGAAGAGAGTTAAAAGTCATAAAAAAAGGAGAGTGCAGTCAATTTAAAGATTTTCCAGCACAATTTTCAATAGTAAAATTACAACAAGAATCAATATGAGAGTCCACAAGAGTGGCAACACGATACGCAGCAAAAAGTACAGTACTATTGCTATGAGAATTAGCTGACCTAAAGATGAACCTCTTCCAGCACGCAGGAAGCGACGATTAAATCCTCTAGCCATTAAATACACCTTCTAACTTATATTCTGTTTTATTTCAGTCTTATACTTTCTGCCCGGCAAATAATGTAAAAAATGAAACCATACCTTACCAGATTTTTTAAGAAACAGGTCTGCTGGGAATCGAACCCAGGTTCGGAGCTCCGGAGGCTCCAGTGATATCCTCTACACTACAGACCTTCACTATCAAAAAGTCAAGATCAGTTCGCTAATATATAAAACCATAATCAGTTAACTGGCTGGTTATAGTGCTAAATAGCTTATAAACTTAATCCTTAATAATATTAAAATATCCTTTTATATTTAATATTTATAAACCATTAAAAGGAAATTTAGCCTGAGAATTTCAGGATAGTTTACTCTTCCCACTTCTGGCCGTACTTTTCATCAAACACTATTTCGGATAGAGCTCTACGTGTTGAAGTCCTTTCTTTTGGGACCGGTTCCCCGATTGCAAGAACTGCCATTAGCTCAAGATCGGAAGGGCAGTCCAGAATGGAATTGACTTTCTCTTTTTGGTTCAGGATTTCTCCAAGCCAGACCCCACCAAGGCCAAGATCACAGCAGGTGAGGAGCATATTCTCGATTGCAGCCCCTATTGCCTCGAGATCTTTTGTCCTGTTGTAAGAAGTTTCATTGTCCAGGAAAGTCGCAATAAGCAGAGGAGCCCCTGCCACGATACCTGTGTAATGAGTGCATTCCGAGAGTTTCTGGATAGTCTCACGGTTTCGAATAACAATGAAACGCCAGGGCTGGTTATTCAATCCGGAAGGAGCCCAATGGCCTGCATTAAGGATAGTGTTGATATCTTCCTTGCTAACAGGTTTGTCCGTAAACTCCCGGACGCTCCGTCTGTTAAGGATAGTGTTAATGACTTTGTTATCTCCTTTTACTGGCATACTTTCCCTCCGGATTGAATTTTATACTTCCAGATTTATGAATTTTCTGTCTACAGGCTATTAATTACTGTAGAATCAGTCATCGTCAATCTTCTTGTTGAGCCAGGGGATGTTTGCACGGATCTGCTTTCCGACAACCTCAAGCTGGTGTTCCTTTTCCTGGCGTTCCATGGCTTTGAGTACTGGGTGGTTGACCATGCCTTCGAGCACGAATTCCTTGGCAAATTCGCCGTTCTGAATTCTTTTAAGGGCTTCACGCATGGCTTCGCGGGACTCATCATTAATAATCCTGGGGCCGACTGTCATACCGCCGTATTCTGCAGTGTTTGAAACAGAGTGCCACATTCTCTCAAGCCCACCTTCATAGATAAGGTCAACAATGAGCTTGACTTCATGGCAGGTTTCGAAATAAGCCATTTCAGGCTGGTATCCGGCCTCAACAAGTGTTTCAAAAGCGGTCTTGATAAGAGATGAAAGTCCTCCGCAAAGGTCAACCTGTTCTCCGAAAAGATCGGTTTCGGTTTCCTCACGGAAAGTGGTTTCATAGACACCTGCCCTGGTTGCACCGATTCCCTTGACATATGAGAGAGCAATGTCCCTGGCATGTCCGGTTGCGTCCTGATAGACTGCAATAAGAGCCGGGACTCCGATACCTTCGGTATAGGTTCTTCTGACAATGTGACCAGGTCCCTTGGGAGCAGCCATGAAAACATCAACGTCTTTTGGGGGGACAATCTGGTTGTAGTGAATATTAAAGCCGTGTGCAAAAGCAAGTGCATTACCGGCTTCCAGATTTGGTGCGATTTCAGAATAATAAACCGAGGCCTGATTTTCGTCCGGAAGGAGGACCATGATAACATCTGCAGCTTTTGCAGCTTCTGCCACAGTCATGACCTTCAGGCCGTCATTCTCGGCTTTTGCCCAGCTTGAACTGCTTTTTCTGAGCCCAACAATAACATTAAGCCCTGACTCATGGAGGTTGCGGGCGTGAGCGTGACCCTGGCTTCCGTAGCCCATTATTGCGATAGTCTTGTCCTTAAGTGCATCAAAAGTAGTTTCGTTATCATAAATTATTTTTGCCATATTAGATTCTCCTGATGAATTTTTCAGTTTTTGAGCAAAGCTCCTAATATTTTTTTGGGAAGCATATTATTATTAAGTCCTTATTAAATCCGTTCACTTCCCTGTGAATTAAGTTGACCTAAGTCGATTTATGGAAAGTTGCTTTTTTCGGATAGGGCAGCTTTTGAAGTTTTAGCAGAGACCTGAAACTTCAGGCTTACTCTTATTGAAGCTTCAAGGGGTTTAAAACGCTTTCGACTGCCCCAGTCTGTAAAAATAATTAAGCAGCTACCTTTCTTTACCTGCCCTTATTATTTAAACCTTCTTTGGGCCGCGAACCAGAGCAATCTTACCTGTCCGGACCATTTCCTTAATCCCGAACTGCCTGAGGAGTTTTTCTATTGCCTGAATTTTGGCTTCGTCTCCAGTTACTTCGACAGTTATGGATTTAGGAGCTACGTCCACTATCCTTGCCCTGAAAATATTCGCAATCTGGATAATTTCGGTTCTCGCACTCACGTCGGCTGAAACTTTAATAAGGGCGAGTTCCCGTTCTACAGAGTCATCTCCTCCGATGTCCGAAACTTTGATCACATCAACGAGCTTATTAAGCTGTTTTGTAACCTGTTCGAGCACATGGTCATCCCCATCAACTACTATAGTCATTCTGGAAGTTTTGGGATCTTCAGTGACTCCTACAGCCAGGCTCTCAATATTGTATCCGCGCCTTGAGAAGAGCGAAGCCACCCTTGAGAGAACTCCGGACCTATTTTCCACAAGGACTGCCAGTGTATGTTTCATTACTGTTCCTCCAGGTCGAGAACTCTATCAGCTTTTGCCTTACGCAAATCGGGCATAGCGCAGGGAGTGTCTGCATGTTCTTCCATATCAATGATTTCATTAATTGCAGCCCCTGCCGGCACCATTGGATAAACGTTTGCCTCGCATTCAACAATTACGTCGACAATAGCAGGCCTACCTGAATTAACAGCTTCTTCAATTGCAGGCCTTACTTCGGACGGCCTTTCCGCACGCAGTCCAAGTGCTCCGTAAGCCTCGGCAAGTTTGACGAAGTCAACACTGCCCTTGATAAATGTCTGAGAATACCTTTTGTCATAGAACAGTTCCTGCCACTGTCTGACCATACCCAGATAACCATTATTAATGATCACAGAAACAACCGGAATGTCGTTCTGGACTACAGTTGCAAGCTCCTGAGAGTTCATCTGGAAAGAGCCATCGCCTGCAATGTTAATAACCGTTTTATCCGGCTTGCCAACCTTTGCTCCTATGGCTGCAGGGAAACCGTAGCCCATTGTGCCAAGACCGCCTGATGTAATGAAAGTGCGGGGGTTTTTATACTTGAAGAACTGAGCGGCCCACATCTGGTGCTGCCCGACCTCAGTAACTATAATTGCGTCCTTGCAAGCCTCAGAGATTTGCTCGATGACAAACTGAGGCATTATGACATCAGGTGACATCTGTTCATAGGTAAGCGGATATTCCTTTTTCCACTGTTTTATCTTTTCAATCCATGCTTCGGATTTGCAGCACTTGATATATTTATTCAGGGACTTAAGCACCTGTTTTGCGTCTCCGACGATTGGGATCTGGACATTTACATTCTTTGAGATCTCAGCAGGGTCGACATCGATGTGAATAACCCTTGCATTGGGGGCAAAGGACTCGAGCTTTCCGGTAACACGGTCATCGAACCTCGCGCCCACGGCAATAATAAGATCGGATTCCTGAATAGCATAGTTTGCAGACTTGGTCCCGTGCATTCCAAGCATCCCAACATGCAGAGGGTGTTCAGTCGGAATTGCACCAATTCCCAGGAGAGTAGTCGTAACCGGAGCATTAATTGTCTCAGCCAGCTCTACAAGCTCAGCGCTGGCATTAGAACTTATCACACCGCCACCTGCGTATATAATAGGCATGCAGGAATTTGCAATTTCCTCGGCGGCTCGTTTGATCTGCTGAGTGTTGCCTTTGTAAGTTGGCTTATATCCTCTAAGCTCTACTTTGTCAGGATAGTAAAAGTCGATCTCCGCGTTCTGTACATCCTTTGGAAGGTCAATTAATACCGGGCCAGGCCTTCCGGTAGAAGCGATATGGAAGGCTTCTTTTACGATTCTCGGGAGTTCGTTTGCATCCTGTACGAGGTAGTTGTGCTTGGTAATGGGCTGGGTAATTCCCTTAATGTCGGCTTCCTGGAAAGCATCATTACCTATCAGGAAGGTTGGGACCTGCCCTGTTAAGGCTACAATAGGCACTGAGTCCATATATGCGGTAGCAATCCCTGTTACCAGGTTGGTTGCTCCGGGACCTGAGGTAGAAACACAGACCCCGGTCTTTCCAGTTGCACGGGCGTACCCGTCCGCAGCATGAGCTGCTGCCTGTTCGTGACGCACAAGTATATGGCGCAGATTCGAATCATAAATTTCGTCATAGAAGGGAATGATCTGCCCTCCTGGATATCCGAAGATGGTGTCAACACCTTCTTTTTCCAGGCACTTAATCAAAGCCCTTGCGCCATTAACTTTTTCTGTTGACCCGGTTGTCATTATTTAACTCCTATTTATTTCTTAATGGTGATTTAACTGGGTACTCACCTGAAGATGAGTATATTTCCAGTAAGGGTGTGTTCATTAGAAATATTTATCTTTCACACTCACATTTTCTCGTTATTAATTTTGTAAATATATCATAATCAATCATGTATATATGGATACGGTTTTTCCTGATCCAGAAATATTAGTGGTGTGTGATTTCAAGAATTTTTCCAGCAGGAAAAAAAGGAGAGGACAGAACAGCCCTCCTGAAAAATCTATATAATTCATTTTCTGAAATCACTCGGCCCGGATAAGGCGGTTCATACCGTTCATTACAGCTTCTACGGAAGCCATAATTATGTCCGTCCTGGCTCCGCTTGCGGTAACTTCCTTTCCATCCTTGGAAAGTTTTACCCTTACTTCAACAAGGGCATCGGTTCCGCCAGTGATCGAGTCTACATGATACTCTTCAAGGATAATATCTTCCGCACAGGAACGTACAGCTCTCCGGATTGCGTTGATTACAGCATCTACAGGCCCGTTCCCGATTCCTGCCTGTACAATAGCTTTATCTTTTACGTTAAGTTTTATCGATGCCGTTGGAGTCACACGGTTTCCTGACACAATGGTAAACTCTTCCAGTTTTACCAGAGGTTCCTTATAAATATCAAGTACGTTTTCTGCAATGGTGTGCAGGTCAGCATCAGTTACGTGTTTTCCCTGGTCACCAATCTGCTTGACACGATTGAAAATTTCTTCGGTCTGGGCCTCATCAGCTACAAGCCCCATTTCCTTTAAGGCAAGAGTAATCGAGCTGCGTCCTGCATGTTTTCCAAGTACGATCTGACGCTGCCTTCCGATATATTCCGGGCTCATCGGTTCATAGGTTGCCTTATCGGCAAGAAGGCCGTGAACATGGATTCCTGCTTCGTGAGTGAATGCGTTTCCACCTACAAGAGCCTTATTTGGTGATACGGGAATTCCTGTAAGCCGGCTTACAAGCCTTGAAGTCCGGTAGATCATCTCATGTTTGATACCTGTATTATACTTGTAGAGCCATTCCAGGCTCGTTACTACTTCTTCAAGGGATGCGTTTCCAGCTCTTTCACCTAACCCGTTAACAGTTACATGGGCCTGTTTTGCCCCTGCAGCCAGGGCAGCAACCGTGTTCGCAGTTGCAAAACCAAAATCATTGTGGCAGTGAATGCTGAGAGGAGCTTTCAGTGAGGAAGTCAGGTCCCGGAAAATTTTGGTTGTCCTTTCAGGTACCAGAAGGCCTACAGTATCACAGAAGCATAACCTGTCAGCGCCTGCATCTATGCCGTCGGTAAAGATGGTCTTTAGAAACTCAGGGTCTGCACGCGAGGCATCTTCCCCGCTCAATTCCACAATCAGGCCGTGGTCCTTGGCATACTCAATTACATCAACTGCGATCTGCCTTACTGCATCCCGACCCTTTTTGATTTTCGTCCTTATATGAAGGTCCGAAACAGGTGCTACAAGGTGAATAGAGTCAACATCACATTCCAGAGCACGGTCAACATCGGACTTTACAATCCTGCAGTAGCTGCAAATTTCAGCGTTAAGCCCTGCATTTGCAACAGCCCTGATGGATTCCCTTTCACCTTTGGAAGTGATTGCAGAACCAGCCTCAATTATTGAGACCCCCATTTCATCAAGCGCTCGGGCGATTAAAAGCTTCTTGTCCTTTGTAAGGGCAACGCCAGGTGTTTGTTCACCGTCTCTCAAAGTAGTATCCAGAAAGCGGACATTTTCGAATAATATAATCCCTCAGTATTTTTTTTATTGAGATAGTTTCTTCGCAATACAGGAAAATAATATCTATATAATATTTGTTATTTTATAATATTATATCCTATTTTGCAAGCTCCAATCTATTAATACAAATATTACATATATTTTTCTCAGGAACCCGGATTTTTCAGGAAGATTTCCTAGTTTACGCCGTGGTTCTCTGAAACTTTTCCTCAATAGGTAGACCATAGTATTTTTAGTTTCCAGTTGACAAATAGAAGTTACACAATGCAATAACTCTTTGGATACTATTTTTAATTGGAGTACCTTTAGTCTTTTCAAATGCGATTTAAGTAATTTTGTTCGCTCACAGGATCATTCTGTGGTTGACAGCTTACGGCATTGGTTGAGAAATTCAATGCGAAGTATCTTGGCTTCAAGCAGGAGTTTGGGGAGCAAACTGTTTTTGATGTGGCGAATAAGATTAATGAATGGGTGGAATTGATAAAAAAGAGTTTTTAAAAAATCTCACTTCTTATTTACAGTTATGGAACTTATTAACCTGTACAGAGATTTTAAGTATGCTCGCATAAAGTGGACGGAAAAGTTCAGATATTGACCTTCTTAGTGTTAAGCGCAAAATTAAAATTTTTTTAATGTTTATGTAAACTTTTTATATTATAATATATAAGAGTAAGAAAGTAGGAAACCAGTCTATTCACTTCGTTTTCCAATTATTAGTTTTCTTGATTTTTCCATTTAGGTTAGGAGTTACGCAGTTGGATCCTAGCATATTGTTTTTTCCAAACTTACAAATATTTGAATTAATTTAACGTGTATTGGGGATTCCTTAAGTATTCTGTCACTGCCACTCTTCTAATTTTCATAGCACTTTCAAACCAGGATATTCCACTTTTGATTCTTTGT
>NZ_LZPK01000216.1:0-3002 GCF_001729375.1 Methanosarcina sp. A14
GTAAGTGTAATTGTCTATATTATGCGTAAGTGTAATTGTCTATGTTCTTAATCTGTTTGGAGCGCTGTTCATAATAATCATAGAGTTCTTTTCCCCAGACCAGAGCTCCTGGCTCAAAGCAGATCACATATTTTCGGTCAAAGACCGTGCTTTTCGGGAAAAGGGCCATTGCCATGAAATTATCCGCTGCTACGACAGCAGGTATCTTTTCGCAGTCCGTACAGACAAAAAGCTTAGCATTTTCTTTTTTAAGGTATTGTTCGGTCTGTTCCCTGTAATCTTCGACCCATCTTTTCAGGACGGACTCGGGGAATACAAGCGATATCATGATTCCTTTTTCGGCAATCTCTAGGAAAAATGAGGGGAAAAGAGGGTGGAAATATGAAATCGTAGCTTTCAGCTCTTTTGCCATCCGGGCGTTTTTGACGTACTCCGGAATTAGCTCAAACATATAATCTATCTGAGGCTCAATTATAGCGCAGTGCCCAAGTTCACTAATTCTTCGCAGGAGAAAAGGTGGAACCTCGTTTACTTCCCTTTCTGCCCAGTAATTCGCATTTTCTTCGAGAACGGTAATTGTGTCCACAAGAGGCTTCATTTTCTCAACCACAACTCTGCCTATCTCGCTCAGTTTATAGAAGTTTTTTTCCTGGACTACCAGGTGCTGCTCTTTGAGCTTTTTTACCTGGGGCTGGACTGCGGTTGCACTGGCATTAAGGGTTTTTTTAATTGTTTCAATATCCTTTGGCCCTTCAAGCAGAAGAAGCAGCACATTCTTCCTTTTTTCAGAGAGAAATATCAGATTGAGTAGATTGTTTTCCATATTATGCACCTTGACCGGCTGCCTGCAGGCTTGTAAATGTATAGAGGTTTCGTAAATTGGGAGGCAATTTGCAATAAAGGAAGTCTCACTCTAAAAACTGGAGTATACTAATGTTTTCTATAAAACTTGAAAATTAATCGTTAATATATTTTTCTCTTCTATATATAAGTGCCATGCATTTTCATCGATTTCTTTTTTCTGGTAAGTGCATTTTCCTGAAAAAACCTCAACTCAGAAACTCAATTTCAAAATGCATATTTGTTTAACGAATTGTATATACACCATTGTACACAGTTAACTCTAATATTTTAGTAAATTTTCTGGGATTGCATTCCGTGACAGTTTCTATAAAAAGCAGTTGTTACTCTCATTACATAATATCATTCTCATTACACAATAACACATAAGCTGCAAAGATTTCAGTTTCTTCTGTTTTTTTTAGTAGCTATACTAAGCAGGATAGCACTTGAGCTTTGGGTTAATTCTCAACTAAGGGTCTTCAAATCGCCGAAAACGGACATCTCAAAAGCCTTGAAAAACACTAATTTCTTGAAGGCTGAATGAAAGTATGCCTATTTTTTCCTCACATTTTGAAATTTTGCTTCTTAGTATTTTACCTGTTATATCGTCGAATTTGCAACGGGATTCGCTAGAGCAACTTTGATTTTTATAAGGCAGTATTCTTAAAAAAGTGAAATTAATTGAGCTAGAGCAACATTATTAGCCGTCTTAATCCGAATTTGTCACGCTCGACGCAGGAGAGCGGCCTTTCAGAAAAGAAGTCGAAAGAATGTATCCTCTTCAAATTCAATGGAGAATTTTCCAACTTGATAAATGCACAACAATCTTATTAAATATTTGCAAAGTTGTGTGCATCGCTTGAAGTTGTTTCTCATACTTGGTTAAATTCTTAAATTTTCAGCAAATACATGAAATTTACTTTTACCCATACAATTTGAAGAGGATACCTTTTTTGCTTTTTTACTTTTTTGGGCTGTTCCGAGCGTTCGCTCGGTGAAAGAAAGACTCTGGGCGATGAATATGTTTTTTTTGGGACTTTTTACTACATTATTTTTAGGTGGCAGTTCCTCTAGATTAGTGAATTATATTAGCCGAAGAAACATTATTAACCGTCTTAAACCAAATGATACTTCCTTTACTTAGATGCTTTAGATGCTTATACTTGCACCGAGCAGTTCTACAAAAGCTCTTAACCAAGCTGGGTAATTGGGCCAGGCTTGAGCTGTTACCAGATTTTTGTCTATAATTACCGATTCGGACTGCCAATCAGCGCCAGCCAATCGGCATTCTGGAGCACATGCCGGGTATGATGTTACCTTATAGCCTTCCAGGACTTTAGCCGCTGCCAAAAGCTGCAGTCCATGGCAGATAACTGCTACAGGCTTGCCAGCCGCAAAGAAATCCTGTACGAGTTTAATAGTTTCATCATACAGACGGATATATTCAGGGGCTCTACCACCCGGAACTACCAGACCTGCATAATCCTTCGCTTTTACATCAGACATGGAAACATCTACCGGAATGCGATGCCCTGGAAGCTCAATATAGGTATTGAGCGTGGTGAAGTCGTGTACGACCAGTTGCAGCATATTCCCAGTTTTTTTGTTGGGTGCCGTTATTATCCACCTGGTAGCCCAGCATCTGGAGCGACTGTTGTGGTACCTTCACCTCATAATCCTCAGCGCAATCGCCTGTCAAGATCAGAATTTTCTTGGAAATGTATCTTCTTCCCTGCGGTTATAGCAATTTTCAAGTCATCTAATTTATGTTTTCAGGATAGCTGACTTAGTTCAAAATCGAGTTACGGAAGTAGTTGTAACATCATTAATCTAAACTGTAACTGATATCAGGTAATATATCAGGTAACATATCAGGTAACGATGTTACGAAACAAAAACACTAACGATAAATTGTTACCTTATTAATTTTATAACTTTAATAATTTTTCCGAGCTGCCAATTCTTCTGAAGATTTCAAGCAGTTGTGACAACGTTTATCAATATTTCATAATTTCATAAAAAGACATAATTCTTAAACATAAAACCAGCTAATTATCAGGATAGCACCAGATAATCATGTAAGGAGAATACCAGATAATCATGTAAGGAGAATACCAGATAATCATGTAAAGAGAATACCAGATAATCATGTAAGGAGA
>NZ_LZPK01000217.1:0-3208 GCF_001729375.1 Methanosarcina sp. A14
ACTGATAAACACTAACTAATGAGGACAATATTCTAAAAGTAAAAAAGTACTATTCCAGTTTAATTTGTTCCATTAATCTCTATTCTTTCGTTACTCAAGATTAATTTAAACTATTAAAGGAATCTGACCGTGTGCCAATTTTTCGGTAAAATCACAAATTTCAAGAAGTTGCGTGGTAGAAAATTCCATATAGAGAGATCAATTTTCTCCATAGAACGCAAAAACTTTACTTCAAATTTACAGCAAATTTGAAACACTGCCAATCTTTTTCGAAATCTTTTGAATTTACTGACGACATTATAAAGGCGGTTCTGCAAAATTTCTTAAAATAGTATTCATTTTAATCTCTTTATTTTTAGTTTCCTAAAGTTTTTTACAGAATTATTTTAAAATAATATGAAGGTCAATATGTTCTCAGTTCAGCATTTATATTTTACACTATAACTTACATTTATTACTCACATTTGTTATTAATCTACTATGTTTTTCAGGCTGGGCTGTCAGTTTTTCAGATAAGGGAACAAACAGAAAGTCTGAACTCCAGGGAAACAAATTTCAGTTACAGATTTACACTCATAACAAGAACGAAACGGAGGGAGTTTACTCATGCAATTGAAGTTAGAACATTTTAACATAAAAATAGGGCAGCACAAGATATTACTAAATATTGCCGACGCAAAGGAACTTGGAGTTAATCCGGGGGACAGGGTACGTATTCGCGGGCATGAGAGCCTTTCTGCAATTGTGGATACAACGGATGATCTGGTTCCTCCAGGCACGCTGGGCGTTTTTTCCGAGGTATATGAGCACTTTGTGTCCTGGGATAAGCCGGTGGAAGTTGTTCCGGCATTCCGTTCAAAATCCACATCCGTGATCAAGAAAATGATGGATAAAAAACCTGTTGCGCAGGCAGAGATTAAAACACTCGTAAACGATATCGTGGAAGAAAATCTCAGCGAGATCGAACTCTCGGCTTTTATAACATCTTCTTATATTCACGGAATGACCGACGACGAGGTCGAATGGCTTACAAGGGCTATGATTGAGAGCGGAGACACGATTGAGTTTGACACTCATCCTATAATGGACAAACACTCGATAGGAGGAGTGCCCGGAAACAAGATCTCCCTTCTTGTTGTTCCTATTATCGCTGCAAATGGGCTTCTTATTCCAAAGACGAGTTCCAGGGCGATTACAGGAGCAGGAGGAACTGCTGACCTTATGGAAGTACTCTGTCCGGTAGAGTTCAGCTCTCAGGAAGTCAAAGAGATTACCGAAAAAGTCGGGGGTGCACTTGTCTGGGGTGGAGCCACAAATATAGCGCCTGCCGATGACAAGCTCATAAGGATTGAATACCCTCTCTCCATTGACCCTTACTACCAGATGCTTGCCTCGATTATGGCAAAAAAAGGAGCTATCGGAGCAGACAATGTAGTAATGGACATTCCGGTCGGGCCAAGCACAAAAGTTCCAACTGTTCAGGAGGGACAAAAACTTGCAAGAGACCTGATTAACCTCGGGCACAGGCTTGGAATGAACGTTGAATGTGCAATTACCTATGGTTCGTCTCCGATTGGAAGAAAAGTAGGGCCCTCACTGGAAGTCAGGGAAGCCCTGAAAGTGCTGGAAAGTATGGAAGGCCCGAACAGTCTTATTGAAAAGAGTGCGGCTCTTGCGGGTATCCTGCTTGAGATGGGAGGTGCGGCTCCAAGGGACCGCGGAAAGGAAGTTGCACTGGAAACACTAAGGAGCGGGAAAGCCCTTGAGAAGATGAAACAGATTATTGAGGCCCAGGGTGGAGATCCAAAGATTACCTCGGCTGACATCCAGGTAGGGCAATATACTGCCGACATTCTCGCTTCTGCGGACGGATATGTAATCGAGTTTGACAATAAGTGGATAATTGAAATTGCCAGACTTGCAGGAGCTCCTAATGATAAAGGAGCCGGGGTCGCTATTCACAAGAAAATGGGAGAATCCGTTAAGAAGGGAGATCCTATCCTTACCATCTATGCTGAAAAAGAGTTCAAACTAGATACCGCATTGACAACGGCCCAGAGAACAAACCCGATAGTTGTTGAGGGCATGCTTCTTAAGAGAATTCCCGGAACCTACGGGTTCCAGTAATCTTCTCTTATTTTTTTCAGTGAAATACTTTAATACCTTGCAGGGTTTTAGCACGAGCATGAAAAGAATTGTTTTGCTGCGTCTGGGGCACCGCCCTGAAAGGGATAAAAGAATCACCACCCATGTAGGCTTAACTGCCCGGCTGCTCGGTGCAGAAGGTATGCTCCTTGCCTCAAATGACCCCGGAATAATAGCAACTCTTGAAGATGTTGTCAGCCGCTGGGGCGGAAATTTCTATATTAAGAATAATGTCAATTATAAGCAGGAAATCAAGGAATGGAAAGCCGCCGGTGGAAAAGTCTGCCATCTTTCAATGTATGGGATCAATCTTCCCGATGTCACGGACGAGCTTAAAAGCTGTGATAAGCTTATGATCGTGGTAGGAGCAGAAAAGGTGCCTCCGGAAATATATCAGCTTGCGGACTGGAATGTTGCAGTTGGAAGCCAGCCCCATTCCGAGGTTGCAGCGGTTGCAATTACTCTGGACAGGATTGCAGACGGCGAGCCACTTAAAAGAGAATTCAAAAATGCTGAGCTGACAATTGTACCAGCAGAAAGGGGTAAAAAGGTTATAGAAAATCTTAGGGATTAAGTCTATCTCCCTTTTAGCTTTTCTTTACAGCCTGCATCTTCTATTTATCAGAACCCTTTACTTTTTTCAGGATTGTTTACTTTTTTGACTGGGGTTTTTTATATTCAGATTTTTATCTCTGAGTTCATCCCAAAACTTGAAATTTGCTTCTTAGACCTTGTATTTCGAATAATCAATCAAGCTCAAGATCATAAAAACAATTCTGAAAATTCCCAACGATTGATAACAAAGTGGCTTTTTGGATAGGCTCTCTTTATACTTTAATGAAGGTTCCCATCTTCATTAAGAATCTTCAGCAGCTCTATGATCGAATACGAAGCCCGGGTAATTCCCATGCTGCGCTTGTCAGTATCTGTACCCACTACATAGAGGTTCCGAACAGGAGTTCGAATACCTGCGAACTTTCCATTAATTGCGACTGCAGCCTTTTCCGGAACCATTATCTGTTCGTGACGCATATCAATATATCTTTCAATGTTTGGATGGGCA
>NZ_LZPK01000218.1:0-5569 GCF_001729375.1 Methanosarcina sp. A14
TATGGTTCAGTTCATCCTGATGTTGCATATACTCTAATCAATATAGCTGTTCTCTACGGAGAAACTGGAAAATATGAACAGGCCCTTGAAACGTTTAATCGTGCACTAGAAATCCTGGAGAATATTTACGGACCAGAGCATCCTGATGTTGCAATCACTCTAAACAACATGGCTGTTCTCTATAGGGAAATGAGAAGATATAAAGAAGCTCTCAAAATGTTTAATCGTGCACTCAAAATCCTGGAGAGCGTTTATGGATCAGGCCACCCTTATATTCAAAAAATTCAAAGAAATATAATTAGTATTAACAAAAATACTGGTAAATAAAAAGGTCCTTCTTCAAGCTAGATGGGAATATTAGAATATTTGCGTAAAAATAAAAAATTCTGATTTATAGAAAGAGGGAGAGTAGAGAGTTCTGAGTCAGATTCCTGAATATAAAAAAAGTAAGAAAGATATGCTAGATGATGTTTCTGTGGATTACAGTGCCAGAGAAACTATCTTTGTACCAGGTGTTTATATACGTATAAATGAAGATACTCTAAGAGTTTGTTTAAGTAATCACCTGAAACGATTAGAGAAGAAGAGTCGCTGGACTACTCCTTATGCTATATTTGCCACTATTGTAATAACACTTATCACTTCTGATTTTCATGATTTTATCGTAAGTGGTGATACATGGCAAAAAATATTTTACATTGCTGGTATAATTTCAGCTTTATGGTTTATTTGCTCAGTTTTAAGTGCACGAAAATCAGAAACTGTAGACGATATAATTAACAATTTAATTGAAAAAGCTCAAAAATAACGTTTAAATTATTTATTTTTGGCATTTTTGGAGTGATCCGCGTACTCTATTACCGAGCCGTCGGGATGCTTTACTGTTATGTTCCTGCCGGTCGGGACCTTATTCAGGCCCCGGAGAATTTCGGCACCATTTTTTCCAGATAAGCCTTGAATTCATCACGAGAATCGATAAGAAAATCTTCGCCACGATTTTATGGAGCTCCAAGAACCGTTCATGATTGATTAAGGAGTGGCAAACTTCTGGATTCTTTGAAAACATGCGGCAAGCTGGTCTAATGGAGTAACATAATAAGAACGGACTAGAGTGGGAATAGCAAGCAATTGATGGTGCTGTGACAAAAGCACCATTAAGTGGAGCTGGAACCGGATATCAGAGAATTGGTTAAAGAATATGGTTATACTGCCCATAGTAAAAGCCGTGGAGAAGAATAAATAAGAATAGAGTACCGGTTTTAGGGCAAGAAGACGTGTTGTAGAAAGGACACATTCCTAGCTAAACAGATTCAGAAGACTGCTTATAAGATGGGAAAAGAAAATCGAGAATGACCTTGCTATGCTTCATTTCGCATCTGCACGGATAACATTCAGAGCAGCAGGACTTTCAGGATAGGTTCTAAGGCAAAAAGCTTACACCACTTTTGCTTCAGCGTGGCGTGCCCAGGGAATCACCAGGTACCGGTGCCTCATTTCTTTTGAGTTTTACCTCTTTTCCTTTGATATTCTTTTTCTTCTTATCTTCTAGAATTGGAAGAGCCGCCATGATTCCATCAAGTATAGCTTCAGGTCTTGGGCAGCAGCCTGGAACATATATGTCTACGGGTATAACCTGGTCCACTCCGCCTATTACATTATAACAGCTATGGAAAATTCCACCTGTGGATGCACAGGCGCCGACTGCTATAACAACTTTTGGATCAGGAATCTGGTTATAGATATTTACAAGCACGTCCACATTTTTGTAATTCACTGCGCCTGTAACCACCATTATATCTGCTTGTTTGGGGGTACCGATGTTTAACACACCAAATCTTTCAGCGTCATATAAAGGAGTAAGACAAGCTATTACTTCAATATCACAGCCATTACAACTGTTACAATTCACGTGTATAATCCATGGAGATTTTGCTAACGTCATAAATATCTCTCTTTTGTGTTATTTTCATCGGAGCAACGGATAGGATTCATTACATTTACTCTGCGTTCCGCAGTATATTTCTCAGTAGGCTTTTGAAACACATTTGAGTGACTTAAAATCTAATGTAGCTCGATGAAAATTGAATACAACTACTAATTTATAGAGAATTATTTTATATAAAGTTAATTATAAAAAAGAGTTTCAAACTATTTCTTGTGATAAAGAGAGAATTATGATTAAGAGACAAAATTTGAAGACTAAAAATGGCTCTTCACTAGTTTGAATGAGTGGCATGATCTCTTTTTTCCTGAATGATATTGTGAGACTAAAAAACCAGTTTGAAGTTCTGCTAATGTCTAAAAAAACAGTACAGTTCTAAAAAAACGGCACGGTTCCGAAAAAAAACTATATCAAAAAAGAAAAGACTCTGTCAAATCATAGGTTCATAAAAATCAGATGAGCTAAGTACTTTTTTTTGATAACCTATTGATTGCTTTTACTGTAATTCTTACTCTATTATTCTTGAAGAAATATTTCATTAACCCAGGACTTGACAGAGCCTTCTTATTATAACTATAATTTCACAAAAAATAAATTAAATAAATATTTTAAGTGTTTTATTTCAATAATTTCAGGGCTTCACGACAAGCAGCAACAGCCGGAGCTCCTGAGGTGATAAAGATAACTTCCATAGCTTCCATGATTTCTTCCTTAGTAACTCCATGATTAAGAGCACTTTTCATCTGTGCCACTGTACAGGCCTCACACTGCTTAGATGCCACAACTGCAAGAGCCATAAGGATTTTTGTTTTTGCAGGCAGAGCTCCATCAGATAATAATTTTCCATCACAACGTCTGTACTTTGTAAGAAAATCAGGATCAAGTTCTTCAAGTGTTTCTAAGATCTGGGGCTTAAATCCCATTTTCTTTTCTATACTCTCTGTTACTGTTTTATGGTCTGCCAAATTATGTCACCTACCTATTGAATAATATGTAGAAAGATCAGATGTTTTTTTTATATTTAAGACTTGACTGGCAAATAAAGAACGGTACAACTATAAATTTATAGATGATTTTTTGATTGAGCCCGTTCTAAATGATTTTCAAACACTCTAGATTAGTATTTAGGGACAAGGAAATAATGCCAATAGAATTAAAGAGGAAATAAGCCTTCAGTCTACGGAATAAACTATCAAAATTTAAAACCAGCTTTTTAGACGCAGCCTATGTCCCCAATAGTGGCATCAATGCACTCACGACACATCATTCTGGGAAGATCTTTCTTTAGTGTCAAATGGGGAAGTGGATATCCTCCTTTCATAGGTAACTCTACTTCTTTGATATGATCTATACAGAGACCTTTTCCACAGACGATGCAAACCCCTACTGCCTCGTTTTCTTTATTTTCTTCAGCGCAATCATAACACTTCATCATTCTTTATCACCTCAACAAACCTCATTAAATAGGCAGTTTTCCTTCAGAGCTTCATGGCAAGATTGGCACATAATTCTTTTAATGTGCTCAATGTCAGGCTTCAGTTCAATTGGATAACTCCCTTCCCAAGCAGGAGTTTCCTCACGAATAAGGTGCTCTTTGCAAACCCCTCTACCACACGCAATACAAATCCCAACTGCGTCCGTATCTTTGCCTTCTTTAGCGCATTCATAGCATTTCATAAGCTATCCTCCAGGTAAGAAAAAGTTGTTTATTTATCCGAAAATTTGTTAAAATGCATTAAAGTATAATTTATTAATTAAATTATACGGATGACTTCATTTATTATCAACAAGAGTCATTTCCTGGCCGCAACAAACAAGAGTTCCTCCACCTACTTCTTCTACTACAACTTCGTTACCACATATCTCACAAAGATATCTTTCTCCTTTAGCAGATACGCCCATAAACCTTTCACCCTGGTTCCTTTAAGTTATTATCTCAAAGCATTTTAATTAAACTTTCCCATTGCTATACTGATACAGTTTTTAGAGAATAATCCAAAATTCAAAGCTGATTTTCTGAAAACTGAAATGGCAAAAAATTATATTCGCTATGGATGAGATCTTAAAATACATTTGTCTTTATTTACTGTGGAAGATGTGGAAGAATTATCAAAGAACAAAGCACTAATAATATTTTTATATGTTTTTTCACAAATATGGTGTGCTTATTTTTTGATTTTATTGAAGACTCACCCACTAGCGGATAAGAGCCTGCTTACTTACAGGTGTCAAGAAGACCTTTCTTTTTACCTCCTCTTTGTTCAGAGGGGTGTATCGGTTCAACTTTGACTTCTTCTTTCTTTGTTTCTTCTTTTATTTCTTCTTTATGTTGAGTCATTAGATTCAACTCCTAAATCATTTATACTTATAACAATTTATAATAATTTTTATATTTATTGATTAAATATTTATCACCTTTCAAAGGATTCCCAATTTTTATTTATGTTCAGATTGCTCCTGCCAACTTTTTAGATACATTGACAGTTTTTCCCATCCCTCTGACCAATAAAACATCAACGGGATCAAATTTGATAACATATATTGATAACATATACATAATCTAGAGATTTTATTATCCTGGGATCACAAAATTTGAGTTGATTCCGCTAGCAATTAACTAGCGTCAATCAAATTCCTTTCATGTTACAATAAATAATTCTCCCAGTAGTTACTCAATTATTCTTATAATTATTTTAAATTATTTATATGAAAAATTGCTTATTAACAAAAGACAGCCTAGAATAAAATATTTTAAAGCCGAACAATAATATTATATAAATAAAGTGTAATGACTATCTACAAAGTTGTATCTTCTTTATTTAATGGATTTTCAACCGCAGAAAAAATAGAATAACTGTTTCATTTCTATTTATTAGTTCTGAAGACCTCTACAAAATAGAAAATTTATATTTTTCCCCCTCTTATTACATTTCAGTTTTAAAGTTTTATTTTTCTCTAACCAGCGGCAGAAGCTTGAATCTCTGGGTGTCAGAATTTTCATAGTCCGAATTTCCATAATATATACAGATTTTTCCACAAACTTTATAAATTTTCAAATACATAAATTCAACAAAACAATTGATAAAATATTAATATGTGAGTTTGTAAAGGATATTTCCTAATTTATAAGTTTATTTTTATTTAACTCTAGATAACTTACTTAAAACTGAGGAAGCACACAAATACATTTATATTAAAGGGACAGAATAATAAAAATAATAATAATAATTATAGGTGATAATATGGGGGAAACCATTGAATATTGTCATTATAGTCGTTATATAAAAATGCCTGGAAAACTCCTTGAGCCTATAGATAGTATGGCCAAAATCGGTTTAAACAAAGACGAGCAAGAAATCTTACAGGGTTTTGTGCATAACAAGGCTGAACAAAAAGCCGGTTACTACGACAAGAAAATAGCTGAAATGAAGCAGAAGTACGACATGGATTTTTCAACTTTTCAAAATAAGGTCTATTTGAGAGAAGCAGAGATCGAGCTTGAAGAATGGAATGATTTCGTACTATGGGGAAGTTACGTCAAAGCACACCGATATTGGGCGCAGTTTTGCTGAGTGAAACCTAAACCCGTTAATTTATCATTCTCTCCAGGACTCTGGTCCAAAATCC
>NZ_LZPK01000219.1:0-2453 GCF_001729375.1 Methanosarcina sp. A14
TTTTTCAAAAGGGTTGTGCTGCAACCATTATGATGTTTGATCCTTTCGTTGCTAAAATTCTCGGTCAAGCCTTTTTTCAAAAGGGTTGCAGGCAAGCAGTTTTTTGAAAATGGTTGTGATAACGCTGACCACGTAGTTTTGCTGGATTTTTCAATCAACTCTTTTTCAAAAAAGTTTGCAGTTAAGCCTTTTATTAAAAAAGTCATAACTACAACGCCGCCTAATCCAAAACAAAATTTGAATAAATGATCCCTCCTGAGCGCATTTAGAAAACAGCTTTTCTTGCCTTAGTTCAGCCCTCTTGAGCGAACGAAGTGAGCGAAAAGGGCACCATCCTCCCGAGACGGGACTCGGGTGACGGAACTCGGGTGACGGAACTCGGGGTAGAAAGACTAATAAAGGAGTAAAAGTTCAAATTGATACAAAACCCCATTAAACAAAAATCGATAAAAGGTAATAATATGGTTTCAAAGGACCTTCCCTTCACCAAAGAGAAAATTCAGGAAATAATAAAAAAGTATCCCACCCCGTTTCATATCTACGATGAGAAAGCCATTCTGGAAAATGCGGAGAAAATGAAAGCAGCTTTCAGGGAGGTTCCGGGTTTTAAAGAGTTTTTTGCTGTAAAAGCCCTCCCAAACCCCTATATTCTTAAAATTCTGAGAGAAGAAGGCTTTGGTGCGGATTGCAGTTCTTTGCCGGAGTTAATTCTTGCTGAAAAAGCCGGAATTACCGGAAAAAACATAATGTTTAGCTCAAACGATACTCCTGCTGAAGAGTTCCTGAAGGCAAAAGAGCTTGGAGCATACATAAATCTTGATGACATAAGCCATATTGACTACCTTGAAAAGTATGCCGGACTTCCTGATATTGTCTGTTTCAGGTACAATCCTGGCCCTCTTAAAGAGGGAAATGCCATTATAGGAAAGCCGGAAGAGGCAAAGTACGGCTTTACGAGAGACCAGCTTTTTGAAGGCTACCGCATACTCAGGGACAGAGGAGTAAAGCGTTTTGGAATGCACACAATGGTGGCCTCGAATGAACTAAAAGCTGATTACTTTGTGGAAACCGCAAGAATTCTCTTCGAACTTATAGTTGAAATCTCAAAGGAACTCAACATAAAGTTCGAATTTGTGAACCTCGGAGGAGGCATAGGCATCCCCTACAGGCCTGAAGAAGAACCTGTTTCCTTCGAAGCCGTGGCAAAAGGTGTCAAAGAAGCTTACGAAGCCACAATCACAGCTAGCGGGCTTTATCCGCTCAAAGTTTTCCTGGAATGCGGCCGTGTAATTACAGGCCCCTATGGTTACCTGATTACCCAGGTTCGGCATCTCAAACACACCTACAAGGACTATGTCGGGATGGACTCCTGTATGGCCAACCTGATGCGGCCGGGTATTTACGGAGCCTATCACCATATAACCGTGCTCGGAAAGGAAAATGAGGCTCCTGTCCATAAGTATGACGTAACCGGCTCCCTCTGCGAAAATAATGATAAATTCGCAATTGACAGGCTTCTTCCAGAAATTGAAATAGGAGATATCCTTGCAATCCACGACACAGGTGCTCATGGCCACTCTATGGGTTTCAATTACAACGGAAAACTCCGTTCTGCCGAACTCCTTCTCAGAAAAGACGGAAGCGTTGTGCAGATCAGGAGAGCCGAGACTATTGAGGATTACTTTGCAACACTGGATTTCGAAGCCCTGAAAGATTTCAAGTAAAAAAAACTCTTCAGCAAAAACTGCAAAAATATCCAAAAAGAAAATTTGCTGAAAAACTAAAGACAGGTGAATAGCAGAGAAATTTCATTGCGAGATCTTACTGCTGCACCTAAATTACCTTTTCTTTTCCGCGAAATATATTCAGGATTTATGTGCTTGAAGTACAAAATTAAGTTTACTTAAGAGAGTGAGAATATAAGACAGAGATCACACATCAGAAAAGTCACCTTCATACTGTCTGCACTCCTGCGCACTTATCATTCCACAGTTTAAAAGACTCAGGGATTCAAATATACCTTCACCTACACTTATTCCTTTTAGAGCACATTTCTTCATCAAACGGTCGTAAAGGATTTCATTTTCGTTTTTAATAAAGTCGCACATTTCCGAAATAAATTCATCTGTTATAAGTGGTTCTTCTCTGTTTACCCAATGATCAATTGACTCGATTAGATATTGACGCATAGACTTGTTCTTTCCAATCTCCATAAGATCCATAAAAGCGCATTCATCTATGCTTAGAACCCACTTACCAAGTTTATACTTAAAAGCATCTCCACCATTGTCTTCCAAACATACTCCTCCATAATGATTAAATTCTCATAATAATTTAGAGGACTCATGCTATTTAATTCATCATGGGGCGTAAACTGCCTGGGTATTTAATTCTACACAAGAAGGGTATTATATGGAAAACCTGAGTTGAAAAAGTAAACGTACTGGACTCAG
>NZ_LZPK01000220.1:0-2632 GCF_001729375.1 Methanosarcina sp. A14
GCTACAAATGCAGTAATAGCTACGGTTCCTGTAGGAAGGGAGCCTGAGGGGGTTGCAGTCGCTCCAGACGGAACAAAGGTATATGTGGTAAACACTGACGACACAGTTTCAGTAATTAACACAGGCACAAATACGATCATAGCTACGATTCCTGTAGATGGGTTTCCTGTGGGAGTTGCAGTTAGCTCGGATGGAAAAAAGGTATATGTAGCGAGCGGCGGCAACTGTACTGTAATTGACACAGCCACAAATACTGTTACAGCTACGGTTCCTGTAGGAAGCAATCCTTCTTATGGAGTTGCAGTCAATCCAGCGGGAACAAAGGTATATGTGACAAACGTTTTCGACGATGACGTCTCTGTAATTGACACAGATACAAAAACAGTCATAGCTACGGTTCCTGTTGGTTGGTCGCCCCATGGAGTTGCAGTCACTGCAGACGGAACAAAGGTATATGTGGTTAACGGAGGACACGACAATGTCTCTGTAATTGACACAAACACAAACACTGTTACAACCACAATAAATGTAGGAACTGGTCCAGTTTCTTTGGGGCAGTTTATAGGTCCTCAACAAGCACAACCAGTACCTCTTGTAGCAAATTTTTCCGCGAACCCGACCGAAGGAAAAGCACCATTAAAGGTTACCTTTACTGACGAGAGCACAGAACTTCCGACTAAATGGAAATGGACCTTTGGAGACGGATCAAAATCATTCCTCCAGAATCCAACTCACAAGTATTCAAAAGCAGGGGTATACACGGTTAGCTTAACAGTAAAGAATGCTAAAGGCAGTAACACAGTAACAAAAACAGATTATATAAAAGTGGTAACAAAACCAGTTGCTGCATTCTCTGCATCTCCGACCTCAGGAAAAACACCATTAACCGTCGAATTTACTGATGGAAGTACAGGAATACCGACCAAATGGAAATGGAGTTTTGGAGACGGGACAATTTCAAGGGAACAGAATCCAGAACATCAGTATTTACAGGAAGGAAAATATAAGGTTACACTTACAGTGAGCAATGTGGCAGGCTGCAATACGATAAAGAAGACAAACTACATAAAAGTGACAACAAATACAAGACCAAGTATATATTCTGAAAACAAATAAAACCTTAAATTGAAAAATTGAAGTTTAAGTCTAAAAAGAGTGGGGAGTTTATTATTTATAAATTGTTTTTGTAGTAAAACCTGTGCATAGACTTTGGAACAAATTAAGAGCAGACTAGAGAGCTCTGTACTGAAACAGGTCGTTGTTAATACTATATGGAAAAAATTAGGTTTGCGTTACAACCTCCAGGTCAGAGCCAAGTGGTTTTACGCTTCATTATAAAAAGACGCCAGAATTAAACGTTAGACATTCTGTTGGTTTTGTGCCAAAAAAGATGTATTTTTTCAATTTAGCTTAAATTACTATCTTTATTTTTAGACTTTATTACGTTTCATTTTTATTAGTCGTTACGATTATAAATAATATGTGACATAATATAGAATTAGAAGACGATTTTTTACTAGTGATTAATTATTATGATTAATTATATTTTTATTAATAATTCCATAATTAATAACAAGGTCACAAGATTAATAAATAGAACCGAATATTGAAAATAATGATTTTATGATATAAACTATAGTTTTTTTATATATAGAAAAACTAAAAAAAATAGATAATAAAAATGAATGAAATAATTTGAAAAAAACCTGTATATTTACTTGATTCTTTGTAATGCTGACTATACGCCTTACTATAGTATCAAGTGTATCCGCAAAAGCAGATATTAAAACAGATATTGATTAGTAAAAACAAAAAATATGTTTAATAGTTAACAACCAAAAATATAGTAATGAGGCATTCAAAATGGTTAATCATGAGTTGAAAGGGAAGATCATATTTTCTTTGTGCTTACTTTTAATGATTGTGTTTAACTATTATTATTCAAATCCTCAAAACAATTGTGCCTCTTGTGCATTATGGCTAGGTTTTCTAATGGGAATTTTTGTAGTTCTTTCTCACATTTACAGGATAACTGGTAAATTCAAAGTTTGAATATTATTAATATAGAGACAAAAAACGGCAAATTTGAATTTTTAATGCATAGCTTTTGTGTGAAAAACTATGTATTTTTCAGTTTGGTATAAGTTACCTTTTTTTGCAACAGAAACATAAAAAGTGTATATTTTGTAAAAGTTTTTTAAATTATTGAATTATTAACAGCCCTTCCTAGAAAAAAGAAATTTATCCCTCCATGGTCTATTTTCTTCTTTTTAAAATGTATCAAAAGCGGTAACTGAAGACATAAAAAAGTGCCTACATGTTATTCTTAAACTTTTTCCACTAAATACACCCGACCTTCCGCAGATGTCTTGAAAAGAAGAACATTTTTCCGGCTATCGTTTTTGTGCATTTGCTCAATAATTTGCAATTATTATCAACTGAAACTTCCGGAAATAGAGGTTAGAAGCTTTCAATGAAGCTTGAATAATCAGGGTAATTTTCAGAAAAAGTGATAGCAAGAAAAATTGTGAAAATTGAATAGACATGTTGAATAAGAAAGAGCGATTACTCGCTCTCCCTCTTCTAAGAACCGTACGTGAAAGTTTCCCTTCATACGGCTCAAGCATTCTAT
>NZ_LZPK01000221.1:0-9811 GCF_001729375.1 Methanosarcina sp. A14
TTGGAAGGACCCTATATAACTTATATCCAAGATACTAAACGATTTGTCATATTAGGTATTCTACCGAAAAATAAAATCAGAAATTACACATTTGATTTAACCGTTTGATGATTTGGCTAAAAACTTTGTATTTTATATAGAATACCTTAGTATTAAATTATGGAGTTCAAATATCTCCAAAAAACCAATTTGAATTCCAAATGTCCAGTGGCTTAATTAAGTTAACTTTGGAAAAAGTGATGGTTTACTTAATCCAGTCTCTGGAGTTAAATCTCGGGGTGAAAAGAAAGAACAACAAGAGAACACTCATTGGTGTACTCTTGTTGCATTTCTGATGGTATGTATCAAAATCCTGTTTATCGGGATGAAATTGAAAAAACCTATTTGATATTCTTTAAATAATGGGCTTACTTCAGGATAAAACATTAAAAAACAGACTCAGATAAATAAATGTATTTTAACCCCGTCTTTTACTTGAACCTATAGCTCTCCACGATTTATATTTTAAAAACTACCCAAAATGAAATATGATTTTTATTCCTGCAACTTTGCCCATTTACGTTATTTTTTGAGGAACTGCTTTGTAAGTAAAAAATCCAAATTATCTAACATAGCACACCTTTTACTTCATAGTATAACTTATATTCAAAACACAAAAATATTTTCACTAAAATATTTGTTATATTAAGCACTATCACTGAAAAATAAAATCAGAGATTAAACATCTGATTTGATAGTTTAATGATTTGGCTAAAAACTTTGTATTTTATATAGAGTGCGTTAGTATTAAATTGTGGAGTTCAAACCTCTCTGAAAAACTAATTTGAACTCCAAATGTCCAGCGGCTTAATTAAGTCAACTTTGAAAAAATATAAGGTTTACTTAATTCTGTATCTGGAGTTAAATCACGGGGTGAAAATAAATGACAACAAGAGTACACTTAGAAATGGTGTACTCTTGTTGCGTTTCTGATGGTAAATATTGAAACCGCTATGGCTTCTGGAGAAAGTCGCTATAGTACTGTGTCTACAATTACTGTTCCATGAGGAAGTTATTAACCATTCTTCGGGAAACATTTCCCAAAAAGAGCCTTAAAGAGTAGGTGGGGAACAAGGAAACATAGGTTCAAAGATTTTATAGAATATTAGTATAAAAGCATATACAAGAGATGGAATTTAATGCCTAACCGATGACGCATGAATCCTTATTATACTGCTTATTTTATAGTTGCCAAAAAGAATTAGGAAACCATTTTAGATATGCTTTTATGTAGAAAAGAAAAAATGTACTGCTTTAATACTAAAGCATTTGCTCTGATGAAAATATTTAATGTTTTTAAAAGCTGGCTGGAAAAGCTTTCTTCTTTAAAAAACAAAATATTCAGTGACGAGGAAATGCACTGGAAACTGGATTGTATTTTTTGCGTGGTGGAAAAAATACTAAGAAGAAAGTTATTGAAGCCTGTACAATTGCAGTCTATCATCAACGTACAGACATACCTGTGGTTACTGCACTTTTGAGTGATGATGCACTTCAATTCCAGCAAATTGCATATCATCATGACAGTTGGCTGATTTTCCTATAAATGAGAACAAAAAACGTCTTTTGAGAACAAAAAAGCTTAGTGAGTGGAAATTGAGAGATTTCCACTCAATTTGAAGAGGATACAAAACCAGTCCTTGCAAAACCAGTTCTGTCATCTTCTCTTAATTTTTTTATTTTAAACCTCATTTTCAGTTTTTTATTTGGATTTTTATTTGGATTCCCCGACAGTTATTGAGTAGTCGAAACTGTTTGTGTTTTTCGGGAGAATTGTAAGTTCCCAGGTTCCAATTGCTCCAACTGCTCTATATGTTTCGGTATATTCCCTGCTGTCACTCTGATAGCTTGAACTATCTTCCGTCGCCCACACTGGGAAGATATATCCTTGAGAGTATACGGCACCACTCTCAGAGGTTTTCACAAGGGTTAGATTAACAGGGCTAGAATTGCATTTCAGGTTTATTTCAAAACTTGGCTTTTCTATTTCAGGAGAAATACGCACAGAGTCATCCTGGCCAGAAGTTTCAGCAGAAACTTCAAGCATTATCGGGTCGGTAGTTGTGGTATTAAAGGTTCTTACGTAAGGGGTTGTAGGCTGTTTATCAACCGTAAAGCTCAGACTTATTTGCGGGACGGACCCATCATTCTCTTTCCCATCAGCGTTCATTTCGATATAGGCATCATAACTTCCGCTTGCATTCTCCGGGACTGGAACCCTGATGGTCATATTAGCGATTTCACCGGCTTTTATGGTTGAAGGTGCAGAGATCTCTATTGTATCATCACTAAAAGCCAGTTCTTCAAATGAATAGTCATATACTTCGTATTTCGTTACCTTCGGATCAATAGTAACATCTTTCCCTGCAACGTTTTTAATTTTTACAGCGTATACATATTCCTTTCCAGGCTCAATAGTGTCAGAAATATAGCTTGTCTGAAGCTCAAGCTTTGGACGGACAGGCACTGAGACACAAAGGTACATTGCATTGACATACATAGGATCACTATATCCTTCAGCAGATAGAGAATCATCAGATCCTTCAGCGGATTCCTGAATATATACAGGAGTATCGTATTCTTCTGGATAAGTATCATTTGTGAAGGCTATCTGGGCCTCATAATCTCCAGTTTCAGTATCCTCGGGAACACTTACCTCAATGGTAAAGTTCTGCTCGACTCCAGGACTTACCGTTACATTTTCAGGTAAAATCGTAATCCAGCTTTCGTTTACAACATCATAATAATAATCGTCAGATGGAGCTACAACTTTCGGGGCTATATCGAGGTTTTCGTTCCCTTCGTTCCTGAAACTGACGTTGAAGGTTTCATTCTCTCCCGGCATGAGATATACCGAATAGTAGGATGGATTTATATCGTGTACGGTGTAATTTCCGTAAATTTCTTCCAATCCAGAAACTATATTACTTTCGTAAGTTCCATTTTCGTAGGTAGCTGTTCCATTAAGCTCTTCTGGCTGAGCAAACGCAGCCGGTAATAATATCAGGCAAAGCAATAAACTAAAAAACTGAGATGCTGCCTTCAATGCTGTACTTTTCCTCATGTTTCTGACTCCCTTCTTCTAGTGAGAATTATGCATTTATAACCGATGCACTCAGGGTCTCCAATCTCCTGCAAACTAGCAGTATAAGACTCTTGATTCGTAAATCTATACTTTTTAATAAATAAATTGGATGAACATTTTTTATAATGTGTATAATCTCATTACATGTCCCCCTATAAAATACTTATGAAACCTTGTAAATATTTAGGAAGATTACAACGCAGCTTACAAATCTGCACTGAATTTGTTTCTCAAAAACTCTGAATTTAAAACCAGAAAAATAGAGCCAGGAATTATACACAGAAAGATTTAAATATTTGCAATAAGTGAGGGAGTTTAAAAAGGACTTGCTTAAGTACAAACTCGCTTATTATAATTAGATAAATGTATCCAGATGATATCTTCAAATAATGTTTTCAAATGATATCTTTATCTAAAATAGTCATCTTTCATTAATAGTCATCTTTCACAATATATTTCAAAGTATAATTGCCCATATGGATAGTATTTTTTATCTCATAGTATTTTATATTTCTTTATTTTCAAAGATATTTCTTTTTTGCAAGGCTATATACTTTCAAATACTACGGTCAACCTACCCATATTCAGGAAAATAAGCATACACCTGCTTTATCAGGATTTCTTTCGGGAAGTTTCTCTCTTTTTTTCCAGAAGTCCCCATAATTTTTCACATTCACCGGCTGTAAGCCCGATTTGCTTGACAAGGTATTCTTCCGTTTTCTGGTTCTTTACCGTGTCTTTTATCAAATGGCTTATTGTATCCCTATGATGTCCTGTTATTCGCTCAATACTTCGTATTCCGTTTTTTTCAAGGAATAACCGATATATCAGTCTTATCTCATCTGCGGATAGATGCTTGCGGTAAACAGCGGTGCCTTTTGTATCCATAAAAAATTTTCCGCAATGTTTACAATAGTATCGCTGGTGTCCGGTTTTATACTTTCCTCGCTTTATAATAGCTTTCCCTTCTATCCTGAGATAATATTTGCATTCAGGATTTGGGCAAACAGTCTCATTTTGGTTTTCAACTGACATAATATACTCAATAAGTTGTAACTTCAATAATATATTTATTTTGCTCGGTTTGCCTTAAACATTTTGTTTCAGATTGATTCATTAGCATAAAGACAAGCATTATTTAAAATTCATTATCAGATTAACTCATACAATTAATACAAATAAAATCCATTATATTTATTATTTATGAGAACAGATAAAAAATGTGGGACTCTTCCTGTAAAATTTAAATTTATCTATAAGCTTTGATCCTGCAAAAACATTCTGAGCCATAAAGAGAGAGATGTTGCTTTATTAGTCCGGGCAAATAATTATACATTGTCAAATTACCTCTTATTTGAAGCTGTTACTACATGTTTTTCCAATTGATTCCCCTATTTTGAATATTTTTGACTTGATAAAGTCAGCTGTTATTTGTCAGATGTTATTTATTTCATAGAACTATATTTATAAAGAAAAAAATTATACTTTACGTTTGACGTGAAAAGGAAATGTGACAAAGTCAAAATAAAAATTACAGAAATAAAAATCAAATTGCAGGCGATCGCCACACACTAAACAAGATGTTCTACAATTACTGTTGGTAATAATCAAAGCTTTTTTTTCGATTAAAGGCTTTATCTACCTTATTTATCACATGTTTTTGCCCTGAAATTGAATTGTCGGACAGCTGGTAAAGGACAGGATATTCTTAACTCTACATTCACGATGTAATTATTTCGGATAGGCCTTAATATGAACGATTTAAATTTTACAGCCTCTAAATATTATCTTCTTTTATACTCTCTGCACTTCTGTACGAATTTTCCTGCCGGGAAAGTTGCAGGATGAGAGTGCATATACCCTGCGAGAGTATTGTGCTCAATAAGCCCGTCAAAACCGTCCTGTATACCTTTTCCTCGAAGCATTTTGTATTCAAATCTTGCATCACGGTCACATTCCGTAATAGAAAAATGGAACTCATGACCTTTTATGTTATGAGAACAAAAATTTCTGTCTAGAGGGTGCGCTTCGGTATAGTCCAGAGCGTTAAGCTGGTGCGTCATGAGTGTATTTCCAGGCACGACATCTGCCATTTTATAGACTCTGCCATCTACTTCATAGGTTCTGCAGAGGTAGAGTAGACCGCCGCATTCTGCATATATAGGCAGGCCATCAGCTGCAAGGTCTTTAAGCTTGCGTGTAGTCTTTGAGTTTTCAAGGGATTCTGCATAGAGTTCAGGATATCCGCCTCCAAGATATACTCCATCTATGTCCGGCATTTCTCCTGCCATCGGGCTAAAGAATTCAACTTCAGCTCCATGGTACTTGAAGGCATCGAACATATCCTGGTAATAAAAACAGAATGCAGGGTCCATGGCGATTCCTATCCTGACATCTGTCTCCGGCTTCTTCATGTAAGAAATCTCCGGAATTAAACAGGGTTCGGCAAGTTCAAGAATTGCGTCAAGGTCAACATTCTCCTCAATAAATGATGCCATCTCTTCTATATTGTAATCATTTTCGTGAGCCATATACAGACCAAGATGCCTGGAAGGAACTTCGATATCTTTCCTTCGTGGAATCTCGCCTACAACAGGGATTTCATCCGAAAGTGAATTTTTTACAAGTTCCGCGTGGCGTGGACTTCCAACCTGATTCAGAATTACGCCTGAAACCTTTACTTCAGGATCGAACTCCGAGTACCCTTTAAGGAGAGCAGCCGTACTTCTGGACATGCCATTAACATCTATTACCAGAATCACTGGTAAGTCCAGAATTTTTGCAACCTGTGCTGAGCTTGCAATTTCCGTAGAATCGACTCCATCAAAAAGTCCCATTACACCTTCTACTACCATGATATCCGCATCTGCAGATGTTCTGGCTACAGTCTGCCTGACCCCATCTATACCCATTATGTATGTGTCCAGATTCCTTGACGGGAGCCCGCAGATTGCAGTATGATGGGAAGTATCAATGTAGTCAGGCCCTACTTTATAAGGCTGGACTTTTAACTGCCTTTGCTTAAGGGCAGCCATGATGCCCACTGAAATTGTAGTTTTTCCAACTCCACTATGCGTTCCTGCGATAAGTATTCCTTTAGTCATCTGCTGGATATTGTTGCTTTTAAAATATATTAAAGCTATTAGTCCAGCTGTAAGTGATTGTCCGATGTTTGGCAGGTAAACATGTAATTTTGAACTTTTTTATTGGTTGGGGTTTTTCAAACGTTAAATAATACGTAATGCGTTTAAAATGGGTTAACATATATACAAAATTTCATGACATAATAAATAAATCAATTTCATTCAATTTGATAATACAATATATGAGAAAAGTGTTATTTTTGTTGTTGTATTCCCAGTAGTTCCGATCAGACTGACTTCCGAATGATAAAAACCAATTGATCTTACTTTTTATCTACTGATTTTCAAAGTGGATTATATTATTGATCAGATTTTAAAATTTTTAAGCTATAACTTTCACTTACATTTTTCAAAAAATCAGATCACATTGAGTAATTTTATAGCATACGCTATCAGGTTCTTAAACTTTAATTTGAGATAAGTTATATTACAGTTAATCGAATGCGTAGCACTTGATTTCTTTCTTCATTGACCCATTTCAAACAATCCAGTAACACACTAACAGGAATAAAATTCAGCGATTTTAGTCCATATCTTATAACTTTGTTTATATCTTCATTTATTAATGATTTTAGCTCATAAGCTGTAATTTCTAGAACTGACTTTAGCATATTTAGCACATTGTACATTATACATTGAATAATAAAGAACAATACTCTTGCTACTGGAGACCTTGTACATGATCGTATCTTGAACTCGTTTTTCACTCTATATCCAGTTTCTATATTCCATCGTTTTCTATATTCTTCAGGAATCATCTTTTCAAATTTCTCAATTGATTTTGCTTTTTTGTTTGCAGCAAACAGAAGATACTTTTTCTTTTTATCATTATATGTTGCCACAACATTGAAAGAAGGTCCTCCGTTCTGAAAATAATATTCAAAAATAGTCAAAGTATTTCCATACTCTCTTTGATGATTTTTAAGTTATCTATTGATAACCTGAGTCGATTTAGCTGCTATCACAAAATTGACTTTAAGTTCATCCAACTTTGAAATCACATCAGTGTTAAAAAATTCTTTATCGAGGTATGTTGTTCCTGTTTTACACCTATCGTTTTAAGTCTTTTGAATAAAGATTCGATTAAAAGAGAATAATTCTTGTCCAAACTATTGATGTCTATTACGTCAAGTGTTAAGTGAGAAGTTCCAATTATAGACCCTTGAAAAATGATTAGTTTTTTAAGAGGCCTAAATTTATAGTATCTATTTAGGTAGCTTTTGAAAAGCTACATTTTTTCCTCTATTGGAGAATAACCTTTTTCCGCCGTGTCAATTTCCACCGTGTCGATTTTTTGTCATCTTATTAGGGGTTTGCATAAGAATTATTATCCTTTTATTGAGTATTATATAATTCAATGAATAATAACACATCCAGGAGTGAGTCTCCAAATCTTAACCGACACCGCATGATGTTCGCTTGAATAATTTTTATATGGGGAGTGAAACTCTATGGTAGAAGATAAGAAAATGGTAGAAGAAGAGAAAGAAGAGAAGAAGGAAGAAGAGGAAGAGGCTGCTCATGTAGATCCGATACATCCTGAAGATGAGCGAGGGGGAAAAAAGAAGCATCTGTTGAGTTGTGACAAGAGTAGCTGATCATAACTTTATAATTCAACAGGTTGCTGGAAAGGCTGAATAAGGTTTTTGATCCTCTGAATGCTGCAATTAACACGGATGTCCAGGAGGCCCTTTTCCTATTCGAGAGCCCGGTGCTTGAAGGGCATCGTCGCGAATTTGCTGTAAATCCTATGCCAATTTTTTATATACTGTGTGTAATTTTGTTCTTTCGACATGGAATTTTCTACTTTGTAATTTTTTGTTGTACTTACAGAAGATTAGGCACACTGCCGCTTCGAGATAACATAAATATAAAAATAAGGGATTATCCGTTTTTGAGCCATTGAAATTAAAATCTCTTTTGCACCTAAAGTCAAAGACGACGTTCTGACACGTGTAAAAAAACATGAAAAACTGGGTTCTGCTGCAAAAAATCTGGTTATTTTACAAAATTAGTGAGTAACTTTGCAATTAGAAAAGTTAACCACTCTTATCATCTAGAAAAATGGTACATAAAGGTATTAATTATAACTTTAAAGTGCGAGAAGAAAATTTTTGCAACACAACCCTTTCATTTGTTTGTGCCTATTTTGCAAGAATTTCATGCTCGTTTGAACCCGCTATTAAGTCTTGATAACTGCTGTGCAAGTATTGCACACTCCTGTCCGATAGCAGCAGCAAGCATCGGATCAAAGCTGCTTCCGAGTCCACCAAAATCAAACTCGGTGTCTCCTTCTATATTTACCCCTTCAAGAGATAGTATTTGTGCGTCTTTGACTATGTCTTTTACTTCTGATAACTTAATTTTCTTTGTCATGTAAACCTCACTTTATCCGTAAGTTTTTCGTTTGATAAGTGACTATATAAATAAAGTATAAATACAGATTTTACTATTCGACATGAAAGTACAGGTTTTGTTACAAAAATCCTGAAAGTTAACAAATCTAATCACCTAGAATGGTACATAAAAGTATCAATTATAGCCTTAAAGTACGAGAAGAAAATTTTTGCAACACAACTGGGGATTTGGGGCCCCAATGAAGGAACCCTAATTTGTTTATATTCAGTTTCAATAGTTTTTTAATCTTTGAGGCAAATTTTTAGAATGTTTTTTTGGTGAAGCCTCTGGCTTATGTAGTTGATACTGATTTTTCAATACCTTCGCATTAGTTTTCAAGGCGGAAGTAATGCTCTGTCAAATTGTTTGACATCTTTACTTCCAAGCACTACTTATAGAAGTTGTTTTATATAAATATAACAAAAATGATAATAAGTTTGAGCTTTATGGGTAAAATAAACACATTATAGGTATTTTTTACCAACCCCACTTATCCGGTCTTATTGGTCCTTGGCAAATCAGTCAAGACTGTTTTTCTCTGAAAATACCTGCACTCAGAAGAGTTACACTGGGAAATAAATGAAGGCCTGAATGTTAGATCGTCCATCATTATGCGGTTGGTGTTTTCATGACTTATTATCCAGTGCTAGAAATTTTTTATGTTTCGTGCATCAAGCTTGCTATTAACCTTATTAAATTGCACAAAAGGCATGATGCACCACTAAAAGTGTTTTGGAAACAACATCAACTAACTAATAATATGCGAACTGCTTCTATTAATTGACTATAAATAATAAAAAAGAAAAAATATAGGAGGTTTACAGGCAAATCATTCCCTGAAGACTGCAGGTTTAAGGAGATATAAAATGGAAAATTACTCCTGGAAGACTACAGATTTAAGGAGGATACAAAATGGAACCTTAAAGGATAAATCAAGTAAATCTGATTTGCCCATATATGAAATAACTTTTAGATATATATAGATTTCGTATTCATAGGACCTTACCTATAAAAACAGTAAATATTAAAACAAGTAAAAGTGAATAAGTTAATATATACTGGAAATGAAAAAAATAGCAGAAATAAATAAAAGACTCCATTGGTCATCGGTTAAGGATTTATTTCCGTCTTCTGTTACTTTTTTTGA
>NZ_LZPK01000222.1:0-8642 GCF_001729375.1 Methanosarcina sp. A14
GAATCATAACTTAAGCCTGATACTAGTTTTAAGATAGGCTGTTAAAGATTTGATCGGCTGTTAAAGATTTTATCTAAATGTACAATTAGCCTTTGCATGTAATAGCTTCTTTGAAGAACTGCAGGATATGAAGTACTCCAATCCCCGCAGGTTGTATAAATTCTTGTATACATATCGCTGTACTTTTTAATTAATTTGTCCAAAATTTCATAGTATTCATCAGGGAGCGGGCCTCTTATAGATTGAAATTTCTTTTTATTGTCTGCACCTCTTGATAGGTGATAAATTTCCATTGGAAGTGCATAAACTCCAAATCCCTGTTCTTTAGCACTGAGGCAATAATCTACTGCATATAAGTGCCAACCATCACATGTTTTTTCATCAAACTTAAGAACGTCAAAAGTATGTTTTGGAATAATTACAAGGCATTCGTCAAGTGTTTGTACCGGTACGGGCTTTTGTATTCGGTTACCCCACGGCCAAGCTTTCGGAGGTCTACCGTGAGTTATAATATTTCTTCCTCTCTCCGGGTTTGACCTTCCAGACTCACTCATACCAGCTACACCGGCAATTCCTAAATTACTTATAGAATCGAGGAGCTTTTCTGTGTTTTTAAGCCAGGAATCAGTAAGGAAACTCACATCCTGATGCGCAAACATTATATATTTATTCGCAGCTTTTTCCCCGCCGTAGTTAAGAGCTTCAGCTGCGGATTTGAATTCATTAGAAGTATTATCGATCCCGATTAGCTCGAACTTTGCATTTTGGTTCTTCAAACTTTTGAGTAAAAAGTTATTAAATATCTTCTCATTATTATAAACGCAGACAACAGAGATCATTATCTCAACAACCAAGATACACAAAGATTTTTAATATAGCCGATTTTCAATAATATGTGATGCAGATTTATACTATATATAATAATACTGCCAACTTTATAAAATTGTAAAAATTTGGAACTTAATGATAGTCAATGGGCTCATATTCACTCATGTCTTCTTCTGCAACCACAAGTTGAAGTGAGAAAGGTAAATCAAATTGTGGACGGCCACCCAACCCTAAACAGGCTATCCGACAATTATTGGTTGTAATAAAAACGTGCTAAAAAAAGCAAATAAGGCCTTTAAATCAAAAAAGAAGGAATTCTTCATTACCGAAAGTAATTGTCGGACAGCTTATAAAGGAAGGGATATTCATGACCCTCTGCGGTCTTAGTAATAGATTATGTCATCTAGTTATTCTCATTTTAAATTTAGGAAACATCGATTGATGCTGTTTTTTATACGCTGAATTGATATTAATTATGATCAAAAAATGACCTGAATATATCTACTAAAAGTCTGATGTTATACGGATTTACTTTAATTGCATCAAGATAATACGTATTCCAGCCTTTCTTTTTTCCATTAAGATATAACTGCTGACCCATAACAAAATAATAGTGAGCAAGGACGTTTTTATCTTTACTGAAATCTTGGAAATGTTTCTTTAAAATTAATTTATATGCAGTATTCAAAGCAACCGGGTTACTAGAGATACTATCCTCTTGATAAAATGATTTTACCAATGGCTCATCAATACAGCTAAAGTTATAGTATTTTGAAATTCTAAGCCATAATTCCCAATCCTGTAATCTAGGAAGGCTCTCGTCAAACATTCCTACTTTTTTAAAACATTCTGCGTTTACCACAGCAACTTGAGTTGTCACAAAATTTCCATATAGAAGAATATCGTGAATGTTTCCCTCTTTTTTGGTTATATCGTCGGAAGGAACATAGTAAGTAATACCATCTTTAATTCTATGAAATCCTGTATAAACGACACCAACCTCATCTGAAGCTTTCTTGAAAGCTTTCATTTGTTTTTCCAATTTATCTGGCAACCATTCATCATCGCTATCTTGAAAAGCAATATATTTACCTTTAGCAAGTTTTATTCCGGTATTACGGGCTGCACTTCCACCTTTATTTTTCTGATGCTTAACGTATCTAATTCTTGTATCAGTAAAGCCATTTATTATCTCTTCTGTATTATCTCCTGATCCATCATCCACAACTATAATTTCAAAGTCTTGATACATTTGATCCAGCACACTCTGGATTGCCCTACCAACTAAGTGTGCTCTATTATAAGTTGGGAGAATTACACTGACTGTCGGTTTTTCGTTAAGCATGTAGTTTCACATCACTAAATTCATTGTATATATTCTCCAACTTCTCAACCTGCACTACCAAATCGTATTCCTGTTCCACATGTTCCCTTCCAGCTTGTCCCATCAAAACCCAAACTTCCGGATGCTCAACCAAACACTCAATAGAATTGTTTAGAATAAATTTACTCATCCAGATACGGAGCAGTGTAACTTTCTTATCAGCATTACCTCATAAATATACTATGACAAGAAAATATCATTAGCCATAATATAAACTGAACCTTAACTGTCACCATCGAAGCAACGCTTAGGGACTTTATATTAAAGTAATTAAATTTGTAACATATTCATTAAGAGGTAATAGTTGGAATTAATTTTATATATTATATAAGTAATTGGTGAAAGGTTCTTTATAACCATTACTGGAGAAACAATGTCACTAGCAAAAAAAACCGCCTCCGCTGTGGCGTGGGTAACTCTAATTACTATATTCACCAGAATACTTAGTTTTGTAACTCAATTAGTCTTAGCCAGAATCCTTTCGCCAGCAGATTTCGGCTTACTTGCCATAGGTTTACTAGCCATCAATAGCATGGGAATATTCCGTGATCTTGGTTTCGGTGCAACACTTATCTACAAAAAAGATGATACAGATCACACTGCGGCAAACACTGCTTTTATCTTGCTACCTATTTTTGCCCTGGCGCTCTTTTTGATAGCATACTTTTCAGCATCTTATATTGCCACGTTCTTTAACAATGCGGCTGTTGGACCAATAGTTCAGGTCCTTGCACTGACCTTTGTTATCTCTTCATTTGGAACAGTCCCATCCATGTTGCTTGAAAAAGAACTTGAGTTTAAGAAAAAGGTATTGCCAGAGACTGTTCCGGTTATAGGTTATGCCCTTGTTGCCATATTATTGGCAATGGAAGGGCATGGGGTATGGAGCTTAGTGTATGGACAGATCGTATCTGCAATTCTAACAGCCGGATTAATATGGTTGATTTCGGACTGGAGGCCTACATTCAAGTTCGATCTAAAGATTGCAAAGGTTTTATTTGATTATGGAAAGCATTTAATGGGTGCAAGCATCATTATTTTTCTTGTTACGAACGTCGATGATGCAATTGTAGGAAGAGTACTTGGAATGGAAGCTCTCGGATTTTATACGCTTGCATATACAATATCTAATCTTCCAGCTACACAGATCACAAACCTTGTTAGCAGAGTTATGTTCCCTTTGTATTCAAAATTACAGGACGATCGAGATGCTTTAAGAAGTGCTTATCTTAAGACGCTTCAGTATGTGTCAATGCTCTCAATTCCTGCAGCACTTGGAATATTTGTTATAGCGCCAAATTTTGTTAGCGTTATGCTTGGAGACAAGTGGCTGCCTGCCGTACCAGCAATGCGAGTATTATGCATATACGGACTGTTTAGGTCTCTAAACGGGACAATCGGACCAATGTTTCAGGCAACTGGAAATCCAAAGGTTTTGGAGAATACTGCGCTTTTAAATCTAATTCTATTTTGTATACTTCTGCTTCCTTTGATACAAAAAAGTGATATTATTGTTGTGAGTATCGCTGGGACATTACCACAAATAATTATTTTCTATATACTGACCAAATTAATACCCAAAATAATAGACCTGGATATTTGGGATATGTGTAGAACTATCAGGATCTTTGCTTTTTCTGGAGTTGTAGCTACGATATTTACGCTGCTTTTAGGACTCTATTTTACAAGTCCTTCAATAATTTCATTGGTTATTTCTATCATAATGTTTGCACTGATATACATAACAATAATAATTATTTTTGACAGAAATATATTTTCAGATTTTAAAAGTTTAGGTCTTCTTACATAAGATTACTTTTTCTGAGATACAATTGCGCATTGAAATGTAAAAAAAGCCACGAAAAATGAGCATTGAAATGTAAAAAAAGTCACGAAAAATCCAACATGACAGCACTTTTGCAAAGCTTGTAAAGATATTCGATCCTTTGTGAACCTGCACTTAGGAGTACGATCAAATCACAATAACTATTAAAAACATTTTTAATTAAATATAGTCACTTTTTGCTCTTAATTTCTTAGTTCAACATAAATTTATTTTATATAAAGTTTTCATTGATATTTATCAAAAATACCGCTCAAAGCTTTTTCCATTGCGTTCCAACTGTATTCTTTAATGCATTTTTCCCTTGCTTTATTTCCGAGCATCTGAGCCTCATTTTCATTATCCAAAATCCAACGGATATTATCAGACAAAGCTCCTATATTTCCAGGTTCAACAATTAACCCACAGCCGTCTAATATTTTAGATAAATCTGAAACATTAGTTGCTACAATCGGTTTTGCCATAGCCATGGCATCAAAAACTTTAGCAGGTACCTGTCCCACTGCACTTGGTGTTGAATGTTGAGGCAACACCACCATATCTGCCATCGAAAGAAATTCAGGGATTTTGGAAAAGGGCTGCATTCCAAAAATCTGGATATTATTCGTCTCTAATCGTTTTAATTTTCTTGAGTATTCGTCATCATTTGCACCAACGATAACTACCTTCAAATCCCTTCGTTCGATCTTTTTTACAGCTTCAATAATATCTTCTACTCCTTTATGTGGGCGAGGAGTACCAAAGAACATAATCAGTTTTTCGTTAGTAAATCCATATTTTTTTCTAAAAAGCTGTCCATTGAACTTTTGAGGATCAAAAGCCTCAGTATCACGTCCATGAGGCACAATGATCCCACCAAATTTGTTTTGCAGAAATGTTGAGGATACGGTAATATCATTAGCTAAAAAGGCTAATTTTTCCATTAAGTAAGTATATGCAAGCCCATTTGGAGACCTCATCGACGAACAAAATTCTATAAAGAATTGAGATTTTGATTGTAGATGAAAACCAACTTCCCAATCGTCTACATCCAACACGAGAGGTAACTTAGAAGATAATTTTTTAAGTAATCCAATTCCATAGCTTGTAGGTCGGGGTTTAACTGCATATATCACATCACCATCAATGAGCTCAAGCATTTTCCTGGCTGATGAGGCAAAACGTGGGTACATACCACCCGGAACAGACACATAGTTGAAATCACCAGCAACAGGTTCCCAGATACCGTCTCCAAAAATAGGACCTATTATTTCTACATCATATAAACGTTGCAACGCTTTTGCAAGTACATGAGCCCTTCCAAGACAATTATGCGATAAATCATAGGAAAGTATAGAAATTTTCATACTATTCCTTTCGAGTTTTTAACCATTATACTCGCTCTCAACAAACTCTCAAAAGTCCCGGCATCGCTCCAGAAGCCTTCAAGGACTCCATATTTCATTACTCCTTTGTTTATATAATAATTGTTTACATCAGTGATTTCCAGTTCTCCTCTTCCAGAAGGCTTGAGAGTTTTAATTGCACTAAAGACCTTTGAATCATAAATATAAAGTCCTGTAACTGCAAAATTAGATTTTGGCTCTTTTGGTTTTTCCTCGATTCCTATTACTTTATCGCCTTTCAGCTCTGCTACTCCAAATCTATGAGCATCAGGCACTTCTTTTAAGAAAATCCTGGCGCCGTCATTAAAGCTTGCAACGTCCTCTTTGATATCGTCCTGGAAGATATTATCTCCGAGAATGACAGTTACACTGTCCCCATCAACAAAATCTTCAGCTAAACTAAGTGCCTGAGCAATACCTCCGGCCTGTTCCTGAATTTCATAGGTAAAGTGCACTCCATGATCTGCACCTGACCCAAGAAGTTCAAGAAAATGCCCGGCATGACCTCGACCTGATACGATCATTATTTCTTTAATGCCTGCGTTAATGAGAGTCTGGATAGGATAAAATATCATTGGCTTATCATAGACAGGCAACAGGTGCTTGTTTGTAACTTTAGTCAGGGGATAAAGCCTGCTGCCGGTACCGCCTGCGAGTATTACGCCTTTCATACATTTCTCTCCTTCATATAATCCTTAAGTGCCTCTTTCCAGTGCCTCATAGATTTGGTTTTAGTATTTACAAGAACCGAATACTTTGGACGCCTGGCTTTCATTGGAAATTCCTCACTTGTACAGGGAACAGTATTACTTATGACTGCCGATGCAAACTCGTACCAGGAACATATACCCTCGTTTGTCACATGGTATATCCCGGCTTTAAGTTCAACAATCTCCATGATCTTATTAGCGAGATCTACGGTATAGGTGGGTTTCCCAAACTGGTCATTAACAACTTTGACCTGCTCCATCTCACCGGATAGTCTCAGCATTGTTTCTACAAAGTTCTTTCCATGCATACCAAAAAGCCAGGAAATCCGGATAATTCTATAATCATTCAAGTTTTCTGCAATTTTTTGTTCACCAAGAAGTTTTGAACGACCGTATACATTAATAGGATCAACAGGAGTATCGAATTCTAGATACTCTTTTTTTGATCCATTGAATACATAGTCTGTGCTGAAGTGTATAAGGGTTGCACCTACTTCACTGCAGGCTTCAGCGATATATCCAGGCCCATACCCATTAACCATAAATGCAAGTTCCTGACGGTCTTCACAACCTTCAACATCAGTATAGGCTGCTGCATTAATCACCAGATTCGGGTTTATTTTTCGTATAGATTCGAGTACCTGCTCTCTGTCTGTGATGTCAATGTCTTTATGCGTCAGTTTCACAGCGTCCGGAAACACTTTGCAAAGGTCGAATCCGAGCATCCCGTCGGCACCAATGATCAGCGTTTTAATGGTTCCCACCACCATCGATTTTCAACATACCACTTGACCGTTTGCTCAAGGGCACTATCAAAATCATATTTTGGCTTCCAGCCCATTTTCTCCAGTTTACTGCCGTCAAGGGAGTAACGAAAATCGTGGCCTTTTCGGTCTTCAACGTATTCGATTGAAGATTCATCTTTGCCAAGCATTTTAAGAAGACGATGAGTGATTTCAAGGTTTGTAAGCTCGTTTCCACCATCTATATTGTAGATTTCTCCACTGCTTCCGTTGTGAAGAACAAAATCAACTGCAGAACAATGGTCTTCAACATAAATCCAGTCCCGGATATTCAGGCCGGTGCCATAGACGGGAACCTTTTTCCCTTCCATCAATCTGCTAATGAAGAATGGGATTAGTTTTTCAGGATACTGATAAGGTCCGAAGTTATTTGTGCATCGAGTTATGCAAACGGGCAGGCCGTAGGTTGTGTAGTAGGACTTTGCAAGAAGATCGGAACCTGCTTTGCTTGAAGAATAAGGACTTGAAGGGTTAAGGTTGTCCTTTTCAGTAAAAGAACCTTCCATGGTACTTCCGTATACTTCATCAGTTGACACATGAATAAATTTTTTAATATTGTGTGCAAGTGCGCTTTGCAAAAGGGTATTTGTTCCGAGCACATTTGTTCTGACAAAAACCGAACCATCCTCAATTGAACGGTCAACATGACTTTCAGCTGCAAAATGCACAACACAATTGACTTTTTTCATTACTTCATTGACAGCTTGAAGATCACAGATATCCCCTTGCATAAAAGAGTAATTGGGGTTATTTTCAATATCCTTAAGATTGGCTGGATTTCCAGCATAGGTTAGCTTGTCAATGTTTACAATTTGGTAGTTGGGATACTTTTTGAGCATGTAATGAATAAAGTTGCTGCCTATGAATCCGCAGCCCCCTGTAACCAGAAGTCTCATTCAGGCCACCTCTGTGTGTTAATAAATATTTGGAACTTTAATAGAATATATACCAATAAATTACTATTGATGGAGAAAAATTTATCCAGGTTTTAAAAATTCATTTTTGCTCCTTCTAATTTTGGGAGTAACAGATCCTTCGGAGAGGTCTTTATATCCTCAGCTTTTATCTTCCAATCAATATTCAATGACGAGTCATTATAGATAACCCCTGCTTCAGCTTCAGGATGATAGTATTCATCACATTTATATTGAAAGATGGCAGTTTCGCTCAGTACGGAAAAACCATGAGCAAAGCCTTTAGGAATTAAAAACTGCCTTTTGTTTTCAGCGGAGAGTTCAACCCCAACCCAATCCAGAAAAGTAGGGGAATTTTTCCTTAGATCTACTGCAACGTCGTAGACTTTACCTTGCACAACCCTTATAAGTTTCGCCTGACTAAAAGGACCCAGCTGGTAGTGTAGACCGCGAATTACTCCATAAGACGACTTTGACTCATTATCCTGGACAAAAGTGTATTCTTTTTCTAAAAGACTATCCAGAGTTTTCTTATTATAACTTTCAAAAAAATAGCCCCGGTCATCATCAAATACTTTAGGCTCGAATATAAAGAGATCTCTTATTTTTGTGTTTATTACCTTCACCGTTCTCAGCTCCTCCCATAAACATCATCAAACCTGACAATGTCCGCTTCGTCTACAAGCTCCCCTAACTGCACTTCAATAATCTCAAGCGGAATTTTTCCCGGATTGGACAATCTGTGTTTTTCACCTGCGCTGATAAAAGTACTCTC
>NZ_LZPK01000223.1:0-3540 GCF_001729375.1 Methanosarcina sp. A14
CTTGATGAAGAAGGGATAGACTATGCCGTATGGGATGAAACAGGCCGAACGGACTTTGAAGCCCTTGGTCAGTTTCCGGTTCCTCCTGGTGGTGTAGAACCAGTACTTACCAGATTGAGCAAGGCAGGAATTAGAGAAAATACATACGATCGTCCTGACACCTGAAACTATAGTATCAAGAAAGACGCATTGAAGTTCTAAAGCAGCGCTACTTTGGAACCCGTATCTCGCGGGAAGAATTGATTGCACGTGCAGAGAACCTAGCACCTGAAACTTCTACTTATCTCTCGTTTCTTGTTCTGAGCACGATTATTGCAACTGGAGGACTCTTGCTTGATTCGGCTGCAACAATCATCGGAGCAATGGTCGTGGCTCCACTTATGGGACCTGCAATTACTGCAAGTGTAGTCACTGTTCTTGATGACAGAAAACTTGCGTCTCGAGGAATTAAGATGCAGATTGGAGGGCTTCTGCTCGCAATTGCAGTGGGTACCCTTATCGGCATGCTTCTTAAAGAATCAATACTTTTGCTACCTGTCCTCGATATCCGAGAAATATCCCAGATAGCCGAGAGGACCAGCCCTAATTTCCTTTCTCTTTTCCTTGCTCTGGGATTGGGTATAGCAGGAGCTATCAGTATTATCCGGAATGCAGGGTCTGCCTTTGTGGGTGTCGCAATTGCAATTGCTCTCGTTCCACCAGCTGCAACGTCAGGGTGGGTACTACCCTTAGTAGCAGTTGCAGCTGCCGTTCTCGTGCTTGTTAACCTTCTTGCTGTCAATGTATCAGCTCTCATAATGTTCTGGGTTTCCGGGTTTCGTCCGGTAGAGAAAGAAGCAGTTGTACATGCCCGTTCTTCTGTGATCTCGCATGTAGCTTTACTTGTCATTGCAATTGCCTCACTCTCTGTAGCTCTTGGGCTTGTTACTTATTCTTCTTTTCAGACAATTCTTGTTGAGCAGGAGATTAATGGAGAATGATAGCTATGTTCAAAGATTCCGAATATGCAGAAAAAGATTTGACACTTGAAAAAGTTACAGTAGGCTATATGCCTTTAGATTTCTTGTTAATAAACCTGTAAAAGTATCCCTCCTGATAGGCCGCAAAGTAGGTCAGGAAGACCTTCCAGATATGCCAGTAAAGCTGCTTACCGCCTGACAGAAGCTACAGGTAAAGATGTCAGAATTAATATCGGCTTTGTATAGTCACAGAAATTCCCGTAAGTGCTCCCCTGTAATTACTTTTCATAAACACAATTTGTAAATTTTTGCTTTTTGGAAAGTAGTTTCTGGAAAGTAGTTTCTGGAAAGTAGTTCTCTCCTTTTTTCCAGATCTTATAGCCAAAACTCTTTATCCAAGGTAAGGTGCATAGAGAATATGATTAATGACTGGTACAGGATAATCTGGCAACGCCACTTGTTTGTAAAGAGCTTACCCGAATTGCTTTTTCATAAATCCCCTAATTCCCCAATTCAAATTTTGCTCTGCTAACCGTCTCTATTTTCACTGCACCTGGCAAGTACATTGTTTACCGAATTATAGTCACGCCTGTAATTGTTGCAACAAAAATCTCATTGTATCTCATTTGAGCAGTTGCATTATTTAGCCGCGTGACTATAGCATGACTATAACTATGGAATTTCTTCAGTCACTTTTTATACTTTTATCTAATCTGACGGCTTCATAGTGTTTTCTTGTCTTTCCGGAGTAATAGTTATTTTTCCTTGTCCTGGTTTTTTCAAGTTACTCTATATCTCCTGGTGGATCCATTAATCTGGCCATCCATTTTGTTTCATCAAAACTCTCAAGCATGATTTTCAAAGCCATTGTAAGAGGTATGGAAAGCAATGCACCTGCGCCTCCGAGTACAAAATTCCAGTAGATTAGGGCAAGAAATAAAAAGGCTGGAGATAACTGCAGGCCTTTTCCCATAAGTGAAGGAAAAAGGACATTTTCTGTAATCCCATCGACAGCAGTGATAACAACAATGACTGCAAGAGCACCTAAAGGCCCATACTTAAAAAGCGCAATCACTATGGGAGGGATGGAAGCTACAACAAGACCAATATAGGGGATGTAACTAAGAATGAATATAAAAACTCCCCAGAGAATCGCATAGTCGATCCCACCGATAAGGAAAGTAATAGTAATTGCAACGGCTGTGATAAGATTTATTTCAGCTCTTATAACAATAAATTTTACTAACTTCCTGCCAAAGATACTTAACCTCAATTGGAGTTCAGATTGCTTTTCAATTTTCTCATTTATTTTATTAGGAACATTTGCAGCCTCTATTAACATAAAGGCCGTCGTGAGTATGATAATTCCAACTGTTGTCCCAGTATTTACAAGTCCATTAACAATGTTTACAACAAATGAAACCGTAATTGATACGATGCCACGAATAATCGACTGCACGGAAAAACCGTCATATGAAGGGATATATTTTGCAAGATTACTCATGAATTCAATTAACTGATTTTGATATAGCGGGATCTGGCTTCCAAATTGGATTGCCGCACTGGCAACTATTAACCCAAGAATCAGGACAATGAAGGCGAATAAAAGAATTACCAGAAAGACACTCAGTACCCCGGGGATTCCTTTTTTCTTAAGCCATCGGACAAGCGGAGTTAAGATCAGTGCGATAAATACAGAGAAAAAGAAGACTGTAAGTATTGAAGCAATCTCTCGCATTCCAATAGTCAGGATAACCGCAGCTGTACTGTAAAGTAAAATCCTAGCTGGTATCGACTGATTCTCTATATCCATATAATGCCCCACCTGTTTTTTATACTTTTTAATTAACATTAGCGGGAACAGTTATTCCTAACTATCTAACTGTATTTATCTCCTTCTATGCCGGAAAGCTCAAAACAGTCCGATAATACAGTAAATCACTTCATCAGGGTTAAGAAATCTCTTTTTCGATTCTGACGTAAAAATTCTTCAAAATACTGCAATGGATAATATATCTTTACAAAATCACGTGAAAATTACAAAATTAAGTCCCAAAATTATGAACTTCATTGAATACACGTTTCTTATGAAATTCTTCAGCGTCCATAATACATGATTTGTATACCCTATTGACGGAGGCTATGTTTGCAGAATAAATGAAGAAGATTATTTTCCCTAAAGTACTACTTATTAAAATGTTAGAAGATGAACATAAAAAAAGAAGTGATGGAAGCTTTGATAATCATTATAAATTGGCAATTCCAATTAATATTATGATCGTTATTATTAACGCACCCATTATATCCCAGAAGCTTTCCCAGAAATTAGTACGTGACATACTTCACCCCCCTTACGGTAAAAAGAGAAAATAATTAATAAAGTTAGTTATTCTCATCTATTTTTTGAAAAGAGTTTCGAACCGGTATCTCCACACAAATTAACTGAGTTGGAGGAAATAGTTTATCAAACGAGATCGGTATATGGTTTCTGTGGAGGAAAACAGGATTCTATGGGTTTCAAGAGAATATCATTGACTTCACGGAATGACAAACTATTGTATTATAATTTCAAGAATAGTAT
>NZ_LZPK01000224.1:0-3769 GCF_001729375.1 Methanosarcina sp. A14
GGAGCATTAGCTATGTCTGGATAACATCTAGCAGCTTCAGTACAGCTAAAAACTTTAGAAGCCGCAATGAGATATTTAATGTAGTCAATGTCGGTACACTTAGGTGGATTTATGTCCATAACTCCGTACGTTTTTAGAGAAACACTAAGCCATAAGTATATTTATAAAGATATCAAGTTTTCGGCATTTTAACTGCGTAAGTCCTATCTTTATGGTCGAGGTTTTCTTGTCAATACGGAAAGCCCAAATCGTAACTGGCTTCAGGAATATGTTCCTCCGGAAGATCAAACGCATGTAATGGCAGTCATCAATGAAGCTATTCGGACAAAGAGCACTTACGAACTGGAACACAGGGTCCGTCTAGCAGACGGCAGTTTGGGATGGATTTTCTCGCGTGCGGTTCCGATGCTGAATGCGAATGGCGAGATTGTTGAATGGTTTGGTACCGCCAGTGACATCACAGAGCGCAAAAAAGTGGAAGCTAAACTGAAAGACACACTCGATAATTTAGATAAACTGGTTAAAGAACGTACAGTAGAACTTCAGAATGCTTATGATTCATTGAAACAGAGTGAAAAAAGTCTTGCAGAAGCTCAAGAAATAGCTCATCTTGGAAACTGGGAAATGGACTTTGCAAGCAATGAATTTCGTTGGTCTGACGAAATGTATCGTATTTTTAGACTTACGCCGCAAGAACTGAAAGTAAATTATGGTATCTTCTTAAGTTATGTGCATCTGGATGATCGAAACTGTATAAATAATGCCGCTAAGGATGCATTGAATGGAAAGCCTGCTGATTTTGATTTCAGGATAATTCTAGCGAATGGAGAAGAACGCATAGTTCATGCAAAATCTGAAGTTGTTTTCGATGAGAATAATAATCCTGTTCGGGTTAGAGGAACAACTCAAGATATAACAGAGCATAAAAAGGCAGAAGAAGCTCTTGCAAAGGTAGAACAAATCCGCATAAAGGAAATTCACCACAGGATTAAGAATAACCTGCAGGTAATCTCATCCTTACTCGATCTTCAATCAGAAACATTTTCTAACCGTAAAATTTGTAAAACTCAGGAAGTTGTTGAGGCTTTTAGAGAAAGTCAGGATCGTGTAGCTTCGATGGCTCTTATTCACGAAGAGCTGTACAAAGGAGATAATATCGATACCCTTGACTTTGCAGCTTATCTAAATAAACTAACTGAAGATCTTTTCAATTCATATGATCTTGGAATTAAAAGTATCAGGTTGAAGTTGAACCTTGACCAGATATATCTTGGCATGGATACTGCAATCCCTCTTGGAATTATTGTAAATGAGCTAGTTACAAATTCTTTTAAGCATGCTTTTCCTGAAGGACGGAAAGGAGAAATCCGGGTGAATCTTCGCAGAAATGAAACTTCTGCTGCTCAGAGTGAGATGTCCAGTCCAGATAAAGGTTGCAAAGATAGCTTCAATTACATATTAGAAGTATCGGATGATGGAAAAGGAATTCCAAAAGTGATAGTCAATAAGAGTTCAAATTCCCTTGGACTCCAGCTAGTAAACATTCTTGTTGAGCAAATAGACGGCTGTTTAGAAATTAAAAGTGGTATCGGTACGCAATTCACCATCTGGTTTAACAATATGGGAATATAAAACCACTATCTTCATTTAAGAATGATAATTTAAAAGACGGCTAATAAATCTGTACTTAATACTGGTTTACTTGCAATTCAACGAATTTATTTGTACTAAGATGACTATTTTTCATAAATGTTGTTTATTTCTAATTATTTCATATATCGTGTACGGGTAACCCACTATGCCACTTTAACCCAGAATTTATTTCACTTTACTCGATCATTCTTCCCTACTAAAAAGAAGTTGGAATTCACTCAATACTTAACTTTTGCATTGTCTGCTATTATAGTCTGCTATTATTATAGTCTGCTATTATAGTCTGGTGTTATATCATGTATCAAACTATAAAATTATTTAAAAGCTGTAATCTTATTTTAGGATACAACAAGTAAAGGCTGAATCAAAGCCAAAGTAAATTCAATAAAACATCACAGATCACACTTTGAGAAGTAGAAACTATTTTCCCGGAATAGTAATGTTTATTTTAATTTAGAGCAGATTTACTTTTATGGGTATATCGGGGAAAACACACCTTAGGGGAGCTAATCTTATAGGAGCTAAACTTCAAGGAGCGGACTTTCAAGAGGCTGACCTTGTAAAAACTAACCTTGAAGGAGCTGATCTTCGGGGAGCTAACCTTAAAAAGGCTGACCTTCGAGGAGCCAATCTTTCAGATACTCACCTTCTTGAAGGTAAAGGAGCTAATCTTCAAGAGGCTAACCTTCAAGAAGCTAATCTACAGGGAGCTAGTCTTGTAAAAACTAATCTTGAAAAGGCTAACCTTGAAAGGGCTAATCTTCAACTGGCAAACCTTCATCTGGCTAATCTTAAAGGAGCTAACCTTAAAAGAGCGAACTTTCAAGTGGCTAATCTCGAGGGAGCTTACCTTCAGGGAACTAATCTTGAAGAGGCTGACCTATATGGAGCTGGTCTTCAAGAGGCAAATCTTCAAGAAGCTAACCTTAGAGGCGCTAATCTCTATGGGGCAGACCTTCACAAAGCCTATCTTCTGAGAGCTAATCTTGAGGGAGCTAAACTTGAAGGAGCTAACCTCACTAGAGTTCATGATTTATCTATTGATCAAGCTTCTAAAGTGAAAACACTTTATAATGCAAAATTAGACGAAGAAATCCTGATTCCGTTAAAGGAGAAATATCCTGCCTTATTTAGAGGACCCGAGGAATGAGGAGAGATTCAACATATTTCTACATATAAAATTTATATATATTTTTCTTTGGACTGAATGCTTTTAAAGATTTATAGCTAATTTTAGCTAGTAAGAGTCTGTATTTGCATTTGTAGTTTCTATGTAATTCTAAGCTACTGATGTTCTTTCTAGTGTCTTATTACGTTGTAAACTCAATGAAACATCACTGTTTTTTCCAGTCTTCTGATAGCTTTTCGATTTAGCAACTTTTTGATAAATTGTGGGAACTTAATACTATTAAGAATAAATTTTTTAAGAATGATGCCAATTAATACTGGACTTTCTGGTTGCTTTGGTCGGTGGTCAGAAAGTCTAAGAAATTGGTAACCGCGACCAGTAGGTGAATTGACATAGCCACCGATTTGACGATGGAGCTTATCTTCTGTTTGCATTATCTTATATTGATCAATGCAAGTTTGAAACAAATAGATAAGACCATCGCTCTGGTTAAGCAGATAAAAGAAAAACTGTGAGCCTGATCAGTTTTTCCCGAAAAACCGATAATTTGGAAAGAGTGAAATAAATCTTTCCAATTTATCATCCATTTGCTTAACTAATTAAGTGTTTAACCAATTATTTATCTAAAAGAATTTGTCTAAAATAATAAGAGAATAAGCTTTTAAGCATCAAAAGCGTATTATAAACTCGAAGTGGCTATGTTAATTCGTTTGGTTCCGCTCAAATAGACCAACTGCAGAGATGCAGGATTTGAGCGGAAAATCCTAACGGTATGATTCTCTTTTCTTTAAATTTTTTCCGAAATTTCTATCATAGTTTTTGTTTTTCGTATTATAAATGATAATTCAAAAATTTACAAAAGTGCCCCAGTAATTATTAAATATTGAAATGTCACTACCGCCCACTTTCCGCAGTAATTTTCGTAAATTCATGTTTTTACTGCTATCGATTTTCAATCAAACGTGTAATTGGACTTTTATGTAGTAG
>NZ_LZPK01000225.1:0-5939 GCF_001729375.1 Methanosarcina sp. A14
CAATACTAAATTTTGGAAATCACTCCAAAAACGATAGCAAGAAAATTATTCATTTTAAGAGGACATCTGCGGAAAGACAGCTATATGAAACGTATATTCGACAGGTCAACATCAATTACAGTAAAATATCTTTTCCAGATCGGGTGGAGATAAGTTTAGTCCAGTGTAGCCGGGATAATACATTCTTTAATCAATTTCCACCTATCAAGAGGATTAATAATGAATTCTGATGCAATTGCTATGACCAGGTCTTTTTCTGGAATACAACAAATAACATTACCACCGTCTCCCAGTGCTAAATATGCAAAAACCCCGTCCTCTTCGCGTAACCACCACAAATAACCGTATTTATTGAGGTTCATAGCTGTTGATTCGTCAATCCATGTCCCGGAAATAATCTGATTATTGTCCCAAATTCCATGGTTAAGATATAGAAAACCGAAACGTGCCATGTCACGGGGAGTCAGCTTAAGTCCCCATCCTCCCGTAGAGTTACCGTTTGGGTCTTTAACCCATCCTTTCACATTTTTCCCGAATAAATCCTCAAACCCAAACGCTTTCATTTCATGATCCGGGATTTCTTTCATGCCAATGGGTTTAAATAAGCGTTCATTGGCAAACTCACGGGCACTTTTTCCTGTGCTACGAGTAATGATAGTTAAAGCAGGTGCGCCCCTGCAGTGGAATACTTAAAAGTTCCAATACTTCCCTTTTGGCCCAGCATATCCAGAATATACTTTACCCAGTCAGGCTGCATACACATCCTGTCCAGCGGTTCGTGCCAGTCCTCAAATAGATAAGGGGCCGTCATAGTGAGAAGATGGCGTATGGTAATTTCTCGTTTCTGTAAATCAGCAGAATCGGGAGCGTACTCAGGGAAAAAATCCAGCACCTTCTGGTCTACATTTTCAATATATCTTGCATCTATGGCAATACCAATAAGAGCAGATATTATGCTTTTCGTTACAGATGCCACATGGTGTGTATCATCCGGGCCATAACCATTAAAGTATCTTTCATAAACGATATATCCATTTTTCACAACAACAATACCATTTATATTGCTGTACTCGGATTTTATCATAGGTTCAAGCTCTGAAAGCTTTTCTGAATCCATTCTCAAGGTTCCCGAGTCTACAGCTTTCCATTTTGTAGTTGGCCAGTAGTTTCTTTGCATTATAGACACTTCCCCAAAGACATAATATAGTGCTTTTGTTCTTAACTCTCATTTAAGCTTTTTAATACATTTATATCACTAATAAAGAGATTAATAGCTCCATATGTCGAAAATATAGCCAAATAATAGTAATTTAGTATATAAAACTCCTTAAAAAGGTTTAAATTCTTTATATTTCACGTTTTTTTGGTTAATCTTCTTATTAAACCAATTAAGATCAGGATCTATACCCGTACATTTGACTGGGAATATGAAATCAAAAACACCTAATACCTCCAAAAATAGTTTTTATTTAGAATTTTTGTTCAATGTGATAACCAGAGACTTCACAAGTGCTCACCAAAAAAAGAAGTACAATACTCCTAGATAAATTTTACGATTTTAAATTGGATTAAATAGAGTTTTAAATTAAAATTATACGTATTTTTTGAAAAAAGGATATAATACATAATATTTTTTGGAATAAAGTATTAATTTATTTTTAATTTCAAATTAGAATTTAAGTTTCTGAAACGTTTTTTTATTTTGTTTAGCTAGAGTTGAGAAAAATTACAGTTTTTTATAGCCTTTTCAGTTTGTAGAATACTCATAGATCGAGAGAGACTGGAAGGATTAGAATTTGGTTTTAGACCTTCAAGATTATAGAGATCTTCCCAACGATCTTTGACTCTCTTGAAGAGGACATACTCATTAACATAATCAATTGACATAGCATAGAGTTCTTCACAATGTTCCGGGAAATTACCCACAAGAAGAGGGTTTTGAGCTCTGCCATCATATTAGAAAATAAAAATGGTATAATTCACTTTTCACCAAATGTCATTATGTACCCAAATTACTTTAATATGTTTCAAAAACGCTATCAAGATAAAATATTTATTTTCAAAAAAATACTGCGAAATGTTGGATCCAGAGCTGCCAGTGGGATGAGTTTATATAGAAGTACAAACATGTAAAATGCAATTTTAATTGCAGAGCTATTTCAAACTCATACTAATGGAGGATTAAATCATGGCAGGACAGCCAATATTTATTTTAAAAGAAGGAAGTAAGCGAACCAGAGGCAGGGATGCCCAGAATAATAATATCATGGCTGCAAAGGCAGTAGCAGAAGCAGTCAGAACAACCCTTGGTCCCAAGGGCATGGACAAAATGCTTGTGGACTCCATGGGCGATGTGGTTATTACAAACGACGGGGCAACCATCCTCAAAGAAATGGACATCGAACATCCCGCAGCAAAGATGGTAGTAGAAGTAGCCAAGACCCAGGATGAGGAAGTCGGAGACGGCACTACCAGTGCAGCTGTAGTCGCAGGCCAGCTCTTAAGTAAAGCTGAGGATTTAATCGAGCAGGAAATTCACCCGACAATTATCGCAGCAGGGTACAGGCTTGCAGCCGAAAAAGCCGTAGAAGTCCTGGACTCCCTTGCAATGACAGTAGAACTGTCCAACCGTGACCTGCTGGTCAGCATTGCTGAAACTGCAATGACTGGAAAAGGTGCAGAGTCCTCCAAAAAACTCCTCTCAGAGATCGCCGTAGATGCTGTAACAAGCGTTGTAGACTCAAACGGAAAGAATACTGTTGACAAAGACAACATCAATGTTGTTAAGAAAGTCGGCGGTAAGGTAGAGGATTCCGAGCTTATCCGTGGTATGATCATTGATAAGGAAAGAATCCACCCCAACATGCCTGAAAAAGTTAAGGACGCAAAAATCATTCTTCTCAACAGCGCAATCGAACTGAAGGACACCGAAGTAGATGCGGAAATCTCCATAACCTCCCCTGACCAGCTCCAGTCCTTCCTTGATCAGGAAGAGCAGATGCTCAAGAAGATCGTCCAGAAGGTTATCAGCAGCGGAGCAAATGTTGTCTTCTGCCAGAAGGGAATTGAAGAACTTGCCCAGCACTACCTTGCAAAAGCAGGTATCTTTGCTGTCCGTAGAGTTAAGAAGAGCGACATGGAAAAACTCGCAAGAGCAACAGGCGGCAAACTCATCACAAACATGGATGAAATCACTCCTGAAGACCTCGGATATGCAGCACTCGTTGAAGAGAAAAAGGTTGGCGGAGACAGCATGACTTTTGTCACAGGCTGCGACAACCCGAAAGCTGTAACAATCCTGCTGCGCGGCGGTACAGAGCATGTTGTTGACAGTATTGACAGTGCTCTTGAAGATGCCCTGCGTGTGGTCGGAGTTGCAATCGAAGATGAGAAGCTCGTTGCAGGCGGCGGTTCCCCTGAAGTTGAGGTTGCACTCAGACTCCAGGAATACGCAGCAACCCTCGAAGGTAGAGAACAACTTGCAGTTAAAGCCTATGCTGAAGCTCTTGAGATTATTCCAAGAACTCTTGCAGAAAACGCAGGCCTAGATCCAATCGACATGCTCATGGAGCTGCGTTCACAGCACGAAAAAGGTGTAAAGACCGCAGGACTCAATGTTTACGAAGGCAAAGTCGTTGACATGTGGAAAAACTTCGTAGTTGAGCCTCTCAGAGTCAAGACCCAGGTTATCAATGCAGCTACTGAGTCTGCAGTTATGATTCTCAGGATCGACGACGTCATAGCTTCTACCCGTGCAGCAGGCCCTGAAGAAGGCGGAATGCCTCCAGGAGCAATGGGCGGAATGCCAGGCGGAATGCCAGGCGGAATGCCTCCAGGAATGATGTAATCCGGAAAGGTAACAAAATCATTTTGGGACAAACAGGGAAAGGCACGGTTTTCAAGCCATGCCTTCCTTTTAGCCCTTAAAAATTGAAGTCTGAAAAACTCTCTTCCGGCCTCTCACCGGAAATTGATGTGAATCTCCAAGTAACTCTCCTTTTTTCAGGCTTTTTTCAGGCTTTAGAAGGTTATTTGGGTTGTTTTCAGGTTTTTCAATTTTGAAACGTATAGCTCCTTATCTGGCTTTACAGGACTTTTTACTTACTTCTTTTCAAGGCAATTAAGAACATCTTCAGCTCTGAATTTTGTATTTATAATTCTCGTCCTGCCTCTCTGGCCCTTGCCGGTAAAGTCCGCATCTATGTAGTTAAGTACCTGGAGCTTGTTGACAATTCCATAAAAACGAGTATATCCAAGCTGAGTTAATTCGTGGAAGGATTTGTAAAGTTCACCTGCATGGACTTCTCCTTTTTTTGCTATTAGCTCAAGCAGGTGTTTTTCAGGATCTGAAAGGAGGCTTATACCCCTGCACAAATGAAGCAGTTTGGACGCTTCGTAAGTTTTTTCCACATCTTCAGAAGAGATTGTGCGGCTTCCCCTGCGTTCGGCATTAAAACCGGAACGTTTTAGAAGGTCAATTCCAACTCTGAGGTCCCCTGTCCTTTCTACATACGATACTACGAGTTCAAGTAATTCATCAGAAATCACTTTAGGATAAAAGCCGTATTTTACCCGGTCTTTGAGAATATCAAGAATTTCGACATTTTCGTATCTCGGGAAAGGAATGTCTTCAGGCAGGAATACCGAATTCACCCTGGAATCCAGGCAATAGAGGTCCGAAGCATCATTTACGATTCCAATTATCCCTATCTTTGTTCCGGGGTACTGCTCATGTGCCCTTAAAAGCGAGTACATCACCTCATTGGCATGCCCTTCATAGCAGAGATAATTGAGGTCATCCAGAGCAACAAGCAGAACTTTCTCCGAAGAAACTAGAAAATTAACTACGGCTTCAAAGATTTTCCTGAAAGCAACTCCTGAGTTGGGAGGAGAGATTCCAAAAAGCTTCCTGTAAATCCTGGACATTACTGCAAAACGTGTGGAATCAATCTGACAGTTAACTTTGACAGTAACGACACCGGTTGCATGAGCTTCAACTTCCCCGAATACCTTCATAACTGCACTGGTCTTTCCTGTTCCGGGAGGACCTACAAGCAAACAATTCAAAGGCCGCATACCGCGCAGGGCTGGCTTGAGCGCAAATCTGAGCCCATTTAATTGTGACTCCCTGTGAGGGAAATATTCAGGGAGATAGTCAGGCTCAAGCACAGACGGGTCCTTAAATAGGGTCTCATCCCAGAATAGTATGTCTTTACCTGTCAAGAGAAGTTACTCCATAGGTTGTTAATCGGTTATTATCAATAATATTGAAAGTCGGGCTGTAAAAGTATTTCTGGCTGGAGCCGAGCTTAATGGGTTACAGGGGTAGAAATAAGGTGATTCCGCATTTCTAATCGAATAATCTCTACTGATTTTGAATTTAATGGTCTCTATGCATCAACCTATAACATTCGGGTCAGATATTACATGAATGGACTTCAATTAATAAGAGAGTTTTAGATTTATCATTAGTAAATTAAATTCCCAGAGAGCTAGATTTTTATAAATATTTCAGCCATTTTTTCTAAATTTTTAGTAGATATGCTTTACTGCATTTAGCTTTTTTGAATTTTCACTCAATTCCTTCCATTACAAAACAAGAGTCAGTAGTACAATCCAGGCATATAGAGTATGCAAAAGACCGCTTCACAAACTGTTTTATTTAGTGAATTAAGCCATTGATGCTCCTCTATTAATTAGTTGATATTTAAAAAGACCTGTAGTTTAGGGCTCTATAGAAATTCTGTTGCTGGAGGAATCTCAAACACCTGTGATTCAAGACGTGAGTTGGATCTCAATTATTGAATCTGATCTGTTTTTGTCTACTTAAATTCAATCCAATCTGTTTCTGTCTATTTTATTAGGATTTCTACAGAGCCAAAATACAGTTGTTTTCTATACTTTCCCCCAACTTTCTTTCTTTTTCTTTTCTTTTCTTT